>JBBRHS010000056.1:0-11420 GCA_038222385.1 Acidimicrobiia bacterium | reverse complement strand
GCCATCGGCGAGACGGTCGAGATCGTGCCCGGCGCCGGCGGAATCGAACCGCTCCGGATCCGCATCGTCGGCCTCGCCGACGACAGCCGGTTCAGCGTGCAACCGGTCGTGTTCGTGTCGTTCCCGACCTACGAGGCCGCGCGGCGGGTGGCCAACCCGTCGGCCGTCGGCCAACCGGTGCTCGCGTCGGCCGCACTGGCCCAGCCGACCGAAGGTGTCGACGCGACCGACCTCGCACGCCGCATCAACCGGGCGGTTCCCGGTGTCGACGCGCTCGACCGCGCCGCCGCGGTGGCGGAGTCACCCGGCGTGCAGCCGGTCCGGCAGTCCTTCTCGATCATCCTCTTCCTCACCTTCCTCGTCGTCGCCCTCGTCACGGGGTTCTTCTTCCTCATCCTCACGGTGCAGAAGCAGGCCGCACTCACGCTCCTGCGGGCGGTCGGCGCGCCGCGAGCATTTCTCGTGCGGGCACTGATGGTGCAGGTCGGGATCGTGATCATCGGCGGTCTCGTGGTGGGGACCGCGCTCCTCGTGCTCGCATCGGCCGGATCGAGTGCGGCGTTTCCCATCGAGATCGAACCGCGTTTGATCGCGACGAGCGGGATCATCGTGCTGGTGCTCGCCCTGGCCGCATCGCTCGTGGCGGTCCAGCGGGTGCTACGGGTCGACGCGGCCGACGCCGTCGCGAAGCCGGTGCTCGGAGGACTGACGTGAGGATCGCGCTGCGCGAGCTCCGGCGCCGCCCCGGGCGTTTCCTCATCGCGGCGGGGATGCTGACGCTGCTCGTGTTCCTCCTGCTCTTCCTCGGTGGCCTGCTCGACGGTCTCTACAACGGCAGCACCGGCGCGCTCAGGGCCCAACAGGGAGATCTCGTCGTGTTGTCCGACGACTCGCGTGACTCGATCATCCGTTCCCGGATCTCACCCGAGCAGCGCGTCGCGGTCGAACAGGTCCCGGGGGTCGACGTGGTGCGGGGCCTCGGGGTCGCGCTGGTCGGTGCGACGATCCCCGGCCAGGACGAAGCCGCGAGCGCGGCGGTGTTCGGATACGAGGGAGGCGTCGACGGGGTGCCACCCCCGCCGAAGGCCGACGAAGCGTGGGTCGACCGACGCCTCGAGGCCGACGGTGTAAGGGTCGGCCAGACCATCGAACTGGGTCGAAGCGTTCCCGGTGCGTCGGTGCCGGTGAAGGTGCGCGGGTTCGTGCGCGACACCTCGTACCTCCTCCAGGGCGGGGTGTGGGTGCAGCCCAACACGTGGCGCGAGGTGCAGGCCCGGAACCGGCCGGATCAGCAGTTGCCGCCCGGGACGTTCCAGTCCCTCCTCGTCACCGTCGCGCCCGGCTCGACCGTCGCCGACGTGCAACGGGGCATCACGCGCGCAACCGACGGACAGCTCCGCGCCCTCACCAAGCAGGCCACGATCGACGCGATCCCCGGGGTGCAGAGTCAGCGGTCGACCTTCCAGGCGATCATCTGGGTGACGCTGCTCGTCGCCGCGGTCGTCGTCGCGCTGTTCTTCGCGCTCCTCACCCTCGAACGGGTCGCGCTGTACGGCGTGCTCAAGGCCCTCGGTGCGTCGTCGCGCAGCCTGGCCGGTGGGTTGTTCACCCAGGCCGCCACCACGGCCTCGCTCGCGTTCGTGGTGGGGGCCGTCCTCGCGTTCGGCCTCGCCGCGATCCTGCCCGTGGGGATCCCATTGCAGCTCCTCCCCGGCCGGGCGGCACTGACGTTCGTCGGCGTGCTCGTCGCCGCCCTCGCCGGCAGCGCGATCTCGCTCCGCCGCATCATCCGCATCGACCCCGCCACCGCCATCGGTGGCGGTGCCTGAACAGGAGCAGCACATGTCGGCGCTCGATCTCCGCGACGTCCGCAAGGTCTACGGCACCGGGCAGAACGAAGTCGTCGCGCTCGATCACGCGACCTTCTCCGTCGGCGACGACGAGGTCGTCGTGCTCCTGGGTCCCTCCGGTTCGGGGAAGACGACGCTCCTGTCGATCGCGGGTGGACTCCTCACGCCCACCGAGGGCGCTGTCGTGGTCGGCAGCGAAGACATCAGTGCGTACTCGACGAAGCAGCTGACCCGGTTCCGGCGCGACAAGGTCGGGTTCGTGTTCCAACAGGTGAACCTCGTCCCGTTCCTCACCGCCCGGGAGAACCTGCTCGTCGTCCGTGAGCTCGGTGGCACCCGGGGCGGCGCCGACCGGGCCGACACCCTCCTCGCCGAGCTCGGCCTCACCGACCGCAGGGCCAACCTTCCGGGTGCCCTCTCCGGTGGTGAGCGTCAGCGGGTGGCGATCGGGCGCGCGCTCATGAACGAGCCCGCGCTCGTGCTCGTCGACGAACCGACGTCGGCCCTCGACACCAAGCTCGGGGAGCAGGTCATGCAGCTGATCGTCGACGAGGTGAAGGGCCGCAACACCGCCGCGGTCATCGTCACCCACGACCGCCGGATGACCAGCTACGCCGACCGCACGGTCGAGATCGTCGACGGGCACCTCGACGCCTGATGCCCGACGCGTGACGCCCGGCACGTGTGCTCGACGGGTGACGGGCCGAAGCGTCAGACGAGCGGGACCGGCGTCGCCTCGACGCCGCTGAGCCACGGCCGGCCGGCGGCGCGGAGGTCGTCCCACTTGGCCAGATCGACGGGCGTCGTCTGACCGAGCTCCTCGGTGCTGGGGCCGATGCGGTCGGCGAGCGGTCGGAGCGCGTCGACGTCGAAGCCGTACAGCTCGGCAGCGTTGAGCCCGAGCATCGCAGCGGTCTCGTCGCAGGGAATGTCGTGGAACGCATCCCGCAGCCACTCGCGGGTGTGGGGCCAGGTTCCCTCGGGGTGCGGGAAGTCGTTGCCCCACATGATGTTGCCCACACCGATCTCGTACCGGCGCGCCAACTCCCGCCGCCGGGTGTTCGACGCACCGATCGAGCAGTTGCGGTCGAAGTACGCGCTCGGCCGCATCGAAAGGTGCGCGGTGAGCTGCTCACCGAGCTTCTTCGCGCCGTGCTCACGGTCGTAGGCGGTGTCCATCATCCAGAGGAGGTCGGCGGCCCAGAACGCACCGCATTCCGTCGCGACGAACCGGAGGTCGGGGTGCCGTTCGAACACCCCGGCCCACAGGAGGAAGTGCAACGGCCGGGTCGACCACCAGCGCACCTCGGTGACGTACATCCCGACGTACGCACCGTACGACGCCTTGTCGGCGTTGCCGGAGTGCACGTGCACGGGCATCCGCAGCTCCGCGCAGGTCGCCCACACCGGTTCGTAGACCGGATCGTGGTACGGCGGGTACGGCGCCCACAGCGACGGGATCAGGATCCCGCCCCGCAGGCCCGACTCGTGGGCGCGACGGATCTCGGTGACCGCAGCCGGAACGTCGAAGATCGGCACCAGCGCGATCCCGGCCCGCCGCTCCGGCGACAACGCGCACATCTCCGCGAGCCACCGGTTGTGCGCACGGGCGCCGGCGAGCAGCAGCACCGGATCGCTCTCGCCCCCCGCGCTCAGTCCGGCCCCGAAGGGTGCCGACGCACCCCCCGAGACCGCGTCGGCGTCGGGGAAGAGCACCTCGCCCACCACGCCGTCGGCCTCGAGCTCCTTGTCTCGCCGGGCCGCGTCCCAACCGCCGCGCAGGCCTTCCTCGTTCTCCCGCTCCCACTCCTCGGCGAACTCCTCGTTGAGGATGCCCCGCTGGGCGAGCTCCATGAGCCGGGCCCGGTCGGCGAGATTCTCGTCGAACGCTTCGCGGAACTCGGGGTCGAGCCATTCGCGGTACTGCTCGTTCGGCAAACCGGCGTGACAATCGGCCGAGATCACGAGGTAGCGGTCCATGGTCAGCCTCCGAGCTCGCGGATGTAGACAGGGTTCGTGCGGGCGATCATCGACGCCGCCCGGGAGGTGATCTGCTCGTCGGAGCGCTCGCTCGGCGGCAGGATCCAGAACTGGTCGGCGAGGATCGCCGCGGCGACCCGGTCGGCGACCTCCTCGGTCGGCGTGTACACGAGGTCGACGCCGGCGTCGGCCATGGCCTTCTCGAACGACTCGATCGTGGTCGGCGGCTTCGCGGGTGGGTTCGGGTTCGCGTACTCGGCGGGCCGGTTGCGCCACGACGAGAACAAGCCCGTGCGCAGGATGTTCGGGCCCGGAAACAGCACCGATGCCGACACCGCCGCACCCACCTGTTGCAACTGCGCCCACAGCACCTCGGTGAGCGTGACCACCGTCGACTTGCTCGCCGCGTAGATCGCCGTGTTCGGCAGCGGCGCGATCCCGCCGTTGCCCGACGACGTGTTCACGACGTGGCCGGGCTCGCCCGATGCCACCATCCCGGGCACGAACGCCTTGATCCCGTTGATCACGCCCCACACGTTCACCCCGAAGGCCCAGCGCCAGTCGTTGAGCTCGTGCTCCCACATCTGACCCGACGCGCCCGCGCCGACGCCGGCGTTGTTGCACACGACGTGGACCGCGCCGTGGGCGTCGAGCGCGAAGTCGCGGAGCGCCTCGACCGATTCGTAGTCGGCGACGTCGGTCACCGTGCCGATCACGTCGAGGCCGTCGGCGCGCAGCTCGGCAACAGTGGCATCGAGCGCGGGCGCCTCGACATCGCCGAGCACGACTTTCATGCCGTCGCGCGCAAACCGCTCCCCCATCGCCCGGCCCACGCCCCCGGCGCCGCCGGTCACGACCGCGACGCGCCCCGCAAGTGAATCCATCACACCATCACGATCACTCGTGGATCGCCGTGAGCGACGTGGACCACGCACCCACCGACGTGGGTCACGGTGTTCCTCCCGCTTGGCCCATCATCGACGCGAGCGCGAACGCCGGGCAGCGCAACGCGTCGGCGGGGATGTCGCCGGCGGGGAGCGGCTCGGCCACGGCCTCGACGCTCGGACCGACGCGAGCCACGACCGGTGCGAGCGCATCGAGATCGAAGCCGTACACCCGGGCCGCGTTCCCGCCCACCATCGCCGCGACCTCGACCGGGTCGACTCCGGCGAACGCGAGGCGCAGGTGCTCGTGGCTGTACGGCCAGCACCCTTCGCGATGCGGGAAGTCGCTTCCCCACATGATGCGGTCGACGCCCACCGCGTGACGCATCTGCACCTCTTCGCGCCGGATGAAGCTCGATCCGACGTGGCACTGCCGCGCCCAGTACTCGCTCGGCTGAAGCGAGAGCCGGCTCATCAGCTCGGCGCCGAAGATGTGTTCCTGCGACCCGCCCGCGCCGGCCTGACCCGACATGCGGGCCTTGTAGTAGTCGAGCGTCATGATCAGCTCGGGCACCCACGACGTGCCCTGTTCGGTGAACACGAACTGCAACGTCGGATGGCGCTCCATCACCCCGGCGTAGATCAGCTGCCACAGCGTTCGGTGCGCGAACCAGGTGGCCTCGACGAGGAACATCGCCTTCGCCTCGGGGTAGTCGCCGTAGTCGGGCGACCCGCTGCCGGTGTGATGGTTCATCGGCATGCCGAGCTCTTCGCACACCGTCCACATCGGTTCGTAGTCGGGCGCGTAGAGCGGAGGGAGCCCCGAACCCTCCGGGGTACCGGGGAGCAGCACACCTCCGCGCAGACCAGCGTCGGCCGCCCAGCGGATCTCGGCCACCGCGGCGTCGACGTCGTGCAGCAGGACCTGCGCGATGCCGGCGCGGCGCCCGGGCGTCGCGGCACAGAAGTCGGCGAGCCACCGGTTGTGCGCGCGCAGGCCTTCCCACCGCCGCGCGAGATCGCCGGCGGTCGCGCCCGGCGGCTGGTGCACGAGCGAGGCCTGCGGGAAGAACGGCGGGATGGTGTTGGGGAAGACGACCTCGCCGACCACACCGTCGGCCTCGAGCTCCGCGAGGCGACGGTCGCTGTCCCAGTTCCGGGAGGCATCGTCGTCCTGGAGGTCGCCGTAGGGGTTCTCGAACGTCGCCCGCCACCGGTCGAACTCGTCTTGCAGCGCGCTCGGGAGGTACGGCCGGTACTCGTCGATCGCGCCACCACCGTGGCAGTCGGCCGAGATCACCGCATACCGATCCACTGCACACCCCCCGGCGAGCTGCCCAGGACCCCGTGGGTGGGATCCGGACCCGCAACGTACCGCACCCCGTACGGTCAGGAATCAGCCCACCGGCGCGGCACGAACCTGACCGGACGAGGAGATCAGGCGAAGCCATCTGCGTCGCGTGTGCACGGGTCAGACGTGGGTGATGACGCTGCGGATGACCTCACCGGCCTGCATGGCCCGGAACGCGTCGTTCACCTCGTCGAGTCCGATCGTCCGACTGACCATGTCGGCGATGTCGAGGCGGCCGGTCTCCACGAGTCCGACGAACCGGGGGAAGTCGCGCCGCACCTGCGACGATCCGTAGACGCAACCGAGCAGCTTCTTCTCCTCGTAGAAGAGTCCGAACCCACCGAGCGTCACCTGCGAATCGAGGCGCGGCATGCCGACGACCACGACCGTCCCACCCCGCCGTGCGGTGGCCCACGCCTGGTTGATCGTCTCCTGGAGACCGATCACCTCGAATGCGTAGTCGGCGCCGCGTCCACCCGTGAGTGCGTGCACCTGCGCGACCGGATCCCCCGCCGCGGGATCCACGAGGTCGGTGGCTCCGAGTTGCTCGGCCGCCTTGCGCTTCATCTCGACGGGATCCACTGCGATGATGCGCCCGGCGCCCGCGATCCGGGCCCCCTGGATCACCGCCTGACCGACACCGCCGCACCCGATCACCGCGACGCTGCTGCCGGGTTCGACGCGGGCGGTGTTCAGCGCGGCACCGACGCCGGTCGTGACGCCGCACCCGATGAGCGCGAGTTGCTCGTCGGGGATGTCGGTGTCGACCTTCACCACGCACGCCTCGTGCACCGTCATCTGATCGGCGAACGTCCCGAGTGCGGCGAACCCGTTCGCGGTGCTGCCGTCGGTCCGCGTCACCTTCGGGAGGAAGCTGAGCTCGTTCAGCAGCTCACACAGGTTCGACTGCTCGTGCAGGCAGAAGAAGCACGTTCCGCATGCAGGGACGAACGATGCGATCACGCGGTCACCGACCTGCACCCGGCTCACCTCGGGACCGACCCACTCCACGATGCCGGCGCCCTCGTGACCGAGGATGCAGGGAGGCGGCAACGGGAGGGATCCGTTCGAGGCGGAGACGTCGGAGTGACAGACCCCGCTGGCGCCGATCCGGACCACCACCTGGCGCGGTCCGGGGTCGATCGGAATGACGTCTTCCACCGAGAGCTCGGGCGTCCCGACGAAGATGGCTGCTCGCATGGTTCCCCCTCTGCCCGCGGGCGCGGCCCGCGGCGACCGACCCTACCGCCGCACGCAGCAGCGCTCAGGCGTAGGTACGGACGAGCTCGAGCACACCGTCGGCGTCGGGGCCTTCGGCTCGGAGGCCGGTGTCGCGGGGGTCGACGCGACGGGCCGCCACCATGCACAGCTCGACACCGTCACCCTCGACCACCGTGTGCGCCTCCTCATCGGGCCGGAACGACCACCGCTCGCCGTCGAGACCGGTCAGCTCGAACGCGACGGGCCCGCTCAGCTCACGACCGGCGCGCGCGAACGCATACGGCACGGTCCGCCACGCGAGACGCGCGACGTGGCGGAGGCGGTTCGTCGGCGCGAGCTCACCTCCGAGCGCGATCGCGACATCGCCGGTGTGGATCCAGCACTCCGCGAGACGCGTCGTCACCAGCGTGCGCACGGAGAGCTCCCCCGCGACCCACATCACGCGTGCGTGCAGGTCGGCGTCGACGAACAGCTCGTCGAGGGTGTCGGCTCCGCTTCGCCATCGCTCGTGGATCGATGCGACCGACTGCACCTGATCACGCACCACCATCACATCGGCGCCGGCGTCGATCGAATCGGCGAACCCGACTCCGTCGGTGAGCACCGCGAGCGCTTCCTCGAAGCGATGTTGCACGCTGCCGATCGCGAGCTCGTCGGTCTGCGAGAGGTGCAGCACGACGTCGGCGACGGTCCACCCGTCGCACGGCGAGTCGCGCCGCCAGTCCGTGTCGTCGAGTGGAGCCAGGATTCCGGCGAGCTCGGCGTGCTGCTCCGCGAGTGCGATCACGATCTCGTCCACCCGCGTATCCTCGCACTCCGTTGAGCATCCGACGTCGGCAGCATCAGGTCCGGATTCCGGACTCCACGTTGCCATCGTCCGATTTCCCGCCGGCCGCGGGCCGTTCCGAACCTACGATCATGCGATGGGTGATCTCGGGATCGACACCGCGGTCGAAGGTGACGACGGCGCCTACACGGCGTCGTTGTCACGCGACTGGGAGATCTGGGGGCCGATGGGCGGCTACGTCGCGTCGACGGCGTTGCGGGCAGCCGGCGTCCACACGAGCTTCCCGCGGCCGGCGAGCATCGTCGGCCACTTCCTGGGTGTGGCCGATTTCGGTTCCGTCGACATCGCGACGACGACGCTCCGAAAGGCCAAGAAGGCCGAGTCGGTACGGGTCACGGTCTCGCAACGCGGCACCCCCGTGTTCGAAGCGCTCGTCTGGGCGGTGGCCGACGAGCTCGCCGCGCTGACCCACGAGGCGGTGGAACCTCCTCCTGGCGCCGGCCGACCCCTCGACCACCCGACCGTGCTGGAGCGCCTCGCCAATGCCGGCATCGAACCGGATCCGATCTACCCGTTCTGGGAGAACTTCGAGGAACGAATGATCGAGTGGGAGGACGACTGGGACAACCGCACGTCGGGCGAGCCGGTCTGGACCGCGTGGCTGCGGTTCCTCCCCGAGCCCGACACGAGCGATCCCTGGATCGACGCCTCACGGCTGCTGGTGCTCGTCGACATCGGGTCGTGGCCGTCGGTGGTGCGCCACCACGTCGACACCGCGGGGATGTACGCGCCGAGCATCGATCTCGCGTGCCACTTCCACCGCCTCCGACCCGACTCGCAGTACCTCCTCGCGCACGGCACTTCGCCCAGCGGTGCCGACGGGCTCATCACCAGCCACCAGAGCGTGTGGGCCGACGACGGCACGTTCCTCGCCTCCGGGATCAGCCAGCTCCTCTGCCGCCCCGCCCGCTGACAGGAGAACAGGAGAAGAAGCGGAGCGTGCGGACACGCCCCCACAGGACATGAACGGGTGAGCGATCGAGCCCGCGAAGCGGATTCGACCAGCGAGTCTGTCAGTGCGTGACGCCGGCGAGGCCGTTGCCGACGAGCTTGGCACCGAGCACGACCATCATGATCACGTTGTTGTGATCGGTCATGAAGTCCTTCATCGACGCCAAGGGCTTCGTAGCAGCGTCGCCACCGAAGAGGTAGATGAGCACCGCACCGCGGCCGCGAGGGTGAGCGCGAGGTTCTTGGGGTTGGCGCCCGAAAGCGCGGCTCCGAGCAGGAAGGCTCGGGGTGGATCGACGTGGTCGATCGTGCTCATCCACTTCGGCATCTTCGGTGTCTCGCCCTTCTTCGGACGGGAGCGCCATTGCCGCGCCGCCATCGAGAAGAAGGCGAGGCCCAGGAGCAACGTGACCCAGTTGACGCCGTCGGTCGTGCTGCTGCTCGGGTCGTCGGCACCGCCGGTCACGGTCAGCACGACCACGCTGACGACGACCATCCCCAGCACCCATCCGATCGCGAACACCGGCCCGTTCACCCGGGCCCTCGGGGTGACCAGCATCAGGATCACCGCGATGATCGGGATCGGGCTCAGTGCCACACCCATCGCCGATGGGAGGAGCCCGCCGATTGCGTCGATCAACATGCGTGCCCTACCCCTGTCCGTCCCACGTAATCCGCGGAGCGGAGGCGGCCGGGCCGCAGCGGAACGCGACGGCTCGGCCTACGGGTTGCCCCGGGCGCGGCCGGCATCGGCCGCGGCGGCGAGGCCTGCGTGCGGCTCGAACCCCACGCCGACCCGTTGCTCGGGACGTCGCTCCTCCTGGTGGGCCAGGGCCCGCAGCACGAGCTCGTCGGCGGGCGTGAGCGCGCCTGCGATGCTCCGGGGCCAGAGTCGTCGGTCGAGCACGACGTTGAGCTCAGCGGCGTAGAGCAGGAGCTGCGACACGACGAAGAGCCAAGCGAGCAGGCCCAGCACGACCGCGAACTGACCGTAGACCGCACTCGTGCCCCGCAGCTGATGCTGCACGAGGGCGGTCCCGAGAGCGAGCAGGGCGGTGTACGCAAGCCCACCGGCCACCGCGCCGGGAAGCAGGGCTCTCGACGCTACGACCTTCGGAGTGAGGAGTCGGAACACCGCCACGAAGAAGGTGACGTTCAGCGCTGTGGTGGCGACGAGGGAAGCGAGCCGCAGTGGCATGCTGTTGCCGACACCGGTCGCGAGCGCGCTGAGCGCGGCGCCGCCGATCACGCCGGCGCCGAGCGTCGCGAAGAAGAGCAGGCCCCGCGCGAGGCGCGGACCGAAGCCGGGCCGGTCCACGCCCGGGACGTTCCAGACCTGGGCCATGGCGTGCTGCGCGGCCTGGGCGACCCCGAGTGCGCCGTAGAGGAGGACGAGCAGGCCGAACGCGAGGCCCGGGATGCTGCCCGAGAGGGGATGGTCGACGTTGCGGCCGATCTGCTCGCCGATCACGGGGAACTGCTGCAACGTCGTGCCGATGACACTCTCGGACACGGCCTCGTTGCCGACGAAGCCGAGGATCGTGGTCAGGATCAACAGCAACGGGAACAACGAGAGGAACCCGTAGTAGGTGAGGAGCGCGGCGAGCGAGGCGCCGCGGTCGTCGCCGAACTTCTTCACGACCCCGAATGCGAAGGCTGTCGGACGGTGCGCCCGCTGCACGCCGTCGACGACCGCGACGCCCCGTTCCACGATGTTCATCCCGGGTGGATACCCGTTCGCGGGCCATCCCACGCACGGATGCGGCTGCGCGGTCGTGCCGTCAGCCTCATGGACTTGCAGCAGAGCCTGAAGGCGCCGGCCCTGCCGTGACCACCTCGCGGAGGAACGCGCACGCGTCGTCGTGACTGACGGTTCGCCGCATGGGCGGCAGGGCGCGGAGCAACACGCTCCGGTAGTCCTTCGTCGCGAGCCGTCGGTCGAGCACGCAGATGACCCCCCGATCGCTCGTGGACCGGATGAGTCGACCGGAACCCTGGGCGAGGATCAGGGCGGCATCGGGGAGGTCGACCACGAAGAACGGGCTCTGACCGTCGCGCTGGGCCAGCTCGCGTCGGGCCGACACCATCGGATCGTCGGGACGCGCAAACGGGATCCGGTCGATGACGACGAGCACACACGACACGCCGGGAACGTCGATCCCCACCCAGAAGCTCCGAGTCGCGACCAGGCACGTGGTCTCGTCGGCGACGAACGACTCGATCAGGATCCGTTTGGAGCCCTCGCCCTGGGCGAGGATCGAGTGGTGCGATACCGAGCGGAGGTGGGCGGCGATGCGCGTGACCGCAGCGTTCGAGGTGCACAGCACCAGCGTGCG
>JBBRHS010000055.1:0-11533 GCA_038222385.1 Acidimicrobiia bacterium | reverse complement strand
GGAGAACGTGTATCCCTGCGTCGACACTTCGATAGGCTCCGGGTCGGGTTCGGGGGTCGCGTCGGGGTTCTTGGCGTTCGAGTCGGTGTCGGTCGGGGTGTCGGCCGCCGGGCCCGAACCGTCGTCGGCGCTGCCGGGGGTGGTCGCGGTCGGGTCTTCGGCGGGCGACGAGGGATCGTCGGCGGCTGGATCATCGAGTCCTGCAGTGGTGCCCGCCCCGCCGGGGGTGGTGGCCGTCGGGTCGTCGATCCCGGTCATCGTCGCCGGGTCGAACGGGGTGTCACGTTCCCCGGTGGTGCCGACCGGGCGGACGATGCCGGTTCCGGAGGGTTCTGCGATCACCAGTGCGGCCACGGGTTCGGGCGTCGGTTCCACGGTCGTGACGGTGTCGGCGTCGAAGGACTTCCAACTCGCGCCGGTGAACGATGCGTCCTTCGTCGGCGGTGGCGCGGTGAGGGGGTTCCCGCAACCGCACTTGACGGCGGGAACGCCGAAATCGTCGACGAGCACCGCGGTACCGGCCTGTAGCACGGCGGGGATCGTCGTCGCGGCCCCGTTCTCGAAGCCGTGGTTCGTGACCGCGGTGTCGGTCCGCAGCACGACTGGAGTGAGCTTCGCGACGTAGCTGTCGATGCCGGCGGTGTCGATGTCGAGCACGCCCGCCCACGCCTTCGCCTTCGCGGGGTTGGCCTCGAGGAAGGAGACGAGTGCGGCGGGGTCGCACACGGCGTTGTCGCTCGAACCGCCGTAGAGGCCGGGGATCTTCGCGGAGTACGCGCCCGCAGTGATGTTCTCGGGCGTCGTCACACTGGCGTCGTCGGTGCCGACGCTCTGCATGAACGGATCGGGGGTCGGCGCGTCGACAGCTTCGCGTTGGAACGTCGCCGCCTCGGCCTTGCTGCTGCACGCCGGCAGCGCGAGCAAGCCCGCGGCGAGTACCGCGGTGGTCACGGCGACGAACAGTCGTGAGCGATGGCGGCGAAGCGGGGCAACGGAAGAATTGGACATGACGAGGGTAACGGCGCCCGCACCGTCGGCCTGAAGGGACGATCCCCGCGCGCACGAATCCCTTACGGATCACGAAACTCCGGACCCGGAGCGCACTCCGCGGGCTCGAGCACTGACAAGGTGAGGACGCGACCGGGAGGAACCGAGATGACCAACGAGCTCCAAGCCGTCGATGCCGAGCCGTCGGAGCCGGTGGAGGACCCACCGAGGGCGGGTGTGAGCCACCTGGCCGCGGTCCTGCCCCCTGCCGTCCTCGTGGTCGGTTTCGGGGTCTTGGCGGTCACGAACTGGTCGGCGGTCCGCAGCGCCACGGGGAGCGCACAGGCGTTGCTCGTGATCGCGGCGATCACGATCGGATGGGTCGGGCTCGGCTTCGTGCTCCGCCGCTTCGTGGCCGACCCCTGGGTGCGCAGCGGGGTGATGAGCGCGTTCGCGGTGGTGCTCGTCGCCTTGCTCGTGGTGCCGTACTTCCGCGACGAGAAGGTGGTGGAGCAGTTCCCCGGTGTCGCCTCGGAACGGGTCGCACAAGGATCAGCCGGCGAGCCTGATGCCGCCGCAGTGCCGCCGGTCACGACACCCGCGCCCTCGACACCGGCCGCACCGGCACCCGTTGTGCCGCCGATCGAGGCTGCGCCGGTCGAGCCCGCCCCCGTCGTGGTTCCCGAAGCTGCACCCCTTCCACCGGCCGAACCGGTCCGGATCGCCGCCGGTTCGCTGTCGGGCCTCGGTCACTCGGCGAGCGGCACCGCTGCGCTCTACCGCCAAGCCGACGGCACCTTCGTCGTCGGACTCGAGGGCATCGACATCGAGTCGGGTCCCGACTACTTCGTGCACGTCGTCCCGGGCGCCGGGCGCCAGGACCCCGACGGCGGCGCGAATCTCGGAGCCCTGCGCGGTAACCAGGGCACCCAGTTCTACGCGGTGCCGGCCGGGGTCGATCCGACCGACTGGACCGTGCTCGTCTGGTGCCGCGCCTTCGCCGTCCCCGTCGCCCACGCAACCCCCGCCTGACCGAACGCCGGCCGAGCGAGCTCCGTTGGTGCGATTGCCCACCCCAGAGGGCCGTCGATCGCACCAACGTGACCGGCGGTTCGGGCGTGGCAGGATGCGCACCGACCCGGAGGTAGTGGTGGACATCGAGCAGTTCTACGAGGAAGACCCGCGACGACGTGCGTCCGACGAATCGGAGTTCGGCCGCGACTGGCACGATGCCGACGGCGTCCGGTACGAGATCTCGTGGGTACGCGACACGGGTGAGCTGTACGCGATGAGCGAGCCGCCGGGGTCGATCATCAGCGACGGCCTCGGCGACGAGAACATGGTGCCGATGCCGGCGGACCTCGTGCTCGTGGAGGTGCTCGGGACCGTCGACTCGGCTGAAGGCGTGCAGCAGGTCCTCTCGGGTTGGCCCGAGGCGATGACCGGGCCCGACAGCCTCGCGTGGGTCCGCGACCGGATCGGTCGCGGAATCGAGGGGCCCCGAGCACCGGTCCCGGCCTCGGAACGGCCCGAGCAACTCCCCGGCGCCGGATCCTGAGGTTTCAGCCGGATCCTGAGGTTTCAGGTCGTCGCGACTCGGGCACGCGCAGAGCATGGCCCGAACCATCGCCACCTTTCCCTGTGAGCGGTCCAGCGTGACGCGGGCCAGGCACGCCATGGTGGCCTTCCTCGACGACGTCGGGTGTGCAGACCGCGATCCCGGCACCGCGGCCCTCCTCGTGTCGGAGCTGGCCGCCAATGCCGTGCTCCATGCGCACACTCCCTTCACCGTCGACATGCACCATGCCGACGGCACGCTCGACGTGGAGGTCGGTGACGACGATCCGACGCTCCCTGCGCTGCGGACCCCCGACGACGACGGCGGTCGGGGGCTTCGGGTCCTCGATGCGCTCGCGGAGGGGTGGGGCACCCGGAGCCGCGATCCCGGAAAGAGCGTCTACTTCCGCCTCGACTGCTGACCCTCGCGCTCGCGGCAGAGAACGACATGATCGGCATCGCCCGCTTCGCGAGATGCAGGAACGCGAACGCGGACGCGCCAGGCCCACCAGATGAGCGGGAGTTGCAGGGGGAGGCGAACGAGGGCGATCGCGAACTCGGGGGCGGGACGCGACGCCCAGTCGATCGCCATTTGCACGTTGGCCGGGAAGACCGCGATCAAGAAGGCCGCCGTCGCGGTTGCCGCGACCCGGCGGGTTCGCGGCCACGCGACCCCTGCGCCGAGCAGCAGTTCGACTGCACCACTCAGCAGGGTCCAGCTTCGCGCCGACCCGGGGAGCACGCGCGGGACGATGCCGTCGAAGGCCTCGGGCGCGACGAAGTGCACGAACCCGGCCACGAGGAGGAGCGCCGCGAGGCCGAGCGCCCAACGGTTGTCGCGTCGGGCCTGGGGTGCCGGTGCAGCGGGATCGGTCACCCGGTCGCTTCCGCAGTCGATTCCGCAGGCGTCGCCGAACCCCGGTTGCAGAGATCGACGGCGGCGGCAACGATCCACACGTCGCCGAACAGGAGACCGGCGCGTTGCCAGAAGCCGTTGGCCGGTCCGATCGTGCTCGCGAGAAGACACGCGGAAGCGCACGCCCCGAGGATCCATGCCCAGCGGGTCCACCCCGATCGACCGCTTCGCGCGAGCGGTCGCGCCGAGAGCAACGGCACCGAGACCAACGTGACGTAACCGAGGGTGGCGAAAGCTCCGTGGAGGGCATCGCTCGAGAGTGAGTCCAACGGGGTCGCGGCCACGCCCATCGTCGACGCGCCGGTCGCGACCGCGGCGATCCACGCCGGGCCTTCCTGGGTTGCCCGGAGCGCCAGGCCGAACGCGATCACGCCGACGCCGAACACGATGAACGCGATCGTCATCGCGGTCTGTGTCGGCGCGTGGACCGCAGCCAGTCGGCTGACGGCGTCGTCGACGGGGGAGTAGCCGGAGGTGCTCGCTCCCGCGATGGCCCACGTCAAGACGAAGGTCAGCGGCCCGACGACGCCACCGAGTGCGAGCAGTCGGACGCGGATCATCGTGGACCCTACGACGACGGTGCCGCCGACCCCGGGCAAGTGGGGTGGCGGCACCGTCGAAGCGCGGCTGAGTTCTCGGCGTGATGCTTCTCGACGAACTACTTCTTGATGTCGTCGATCTTGTCTTCGACCCAGTCCTTGGCGTCTTCGACCTTCTGCTTCGCCTTGCCGGCCGTCTTGTCCTTCTTGCCCTCACGCTGGAGGTCCTTGTTGTCGGTGAGGTCGCCCGTGGCTTCCTTGGCGCGGCCTTTGAACTCGTCGATCTTGCCGTCCATGAGGACTCCTTGGTTCGTGGGATGCGATGTGGCTCTCATCGGTACGTACCCGCTGACCCAGCGGGAAAACCCGGTCCACGAGTGCCCGATGTCACGTTGAACGGGGCTCATCGGTTCGGCCCGTACCGGCGACCGGGCCGATCGGATCTCCGGTCAGCTCCCCGGGGGCTCGTCCTGTTCCCGCGACCGGACCGATGGTATCCCCCCGGAACTGGTCGTAGTGGTGAGCGACCTCGTCGCGGTACGCGAGGTCCTCGCGACGAACCTCGTCGAAGTCGGGAGCCTCCTTCACCTGCTCCTTGGTGACAGCCAGGAACACGGTTCGCGTGACGGCGTCGATGCGGCTGACCAGACCGGCGGGGATCATGCGCTTCTTGCCGAAGATCCAGAAGCCCGTGTCGACGACGAGGATGCCGCGGCCTGCTTCGGAGGTGGCTTCGTCGACGGTGCCGATGTGGCCGTCGCGCGCCTCCACATCGAACCCGATCACGTCGGCCCGTTCGATCACCTCTCGTGGATCGTCAACTGCGAACTCGATCTCCCACACCCAGATATCGGCCATGGCGTACCTCCTACTCGTTCTACTCGTTGTCGCGGACACCTACCCGGAGCGGCTCGCCGGGAAACGCTCCTACGCTCGACCCTGTGCGATTGACCGACGATGACTGCCGGGCCCGACTGGCCGGGGAATCCGTCGGCCGTCTCGCGACGGTATCGCCCAGCGGTGCGCCGCACATCGTGCCGATCACGTTCGCCCTCCGCGTCGACGATCGGCGGAGCCACGAGCTCTGCTTCGCGGTCGACCACAAGCCGAAGTCGACGACCGAACTGGCCCGACTCCGCAACCTGCGTCACGAGCCGCGGGTCGCCATCCTCGCCGATGCCTACGACGACGACTGGAGCCGCCTGTGGTGGGTTCGCGCCGACGGCATCGCCCGGGAGCTACCCGTCGACGATCGGGGCCCTGCGCTCGATGCGCTGGCCGTGAAGTACGGCCAGTACCGCGATGTGAAGCCCGACGGTCCGGTGGTCGTCGTGCAGATCGTGCGGTGGGCCGGCTGGTCCGCCGCGGATCCGACCTGACTGTCCCAGGCCTCCGGTACGGTCCTCGGCGTGCTCCACGTGACTGCGGCTGATGCGCTCGAGGTGCTGGCCGACGCGCTGGCCGACGTCCTCGCGGAGCCGCTCGCCGACCCGATGCAGGCCGAGTGGATCGCCGCGCCGTCACAGGGGATGGCCCGCTGGTTGCGGATCCACCTGGCCCGTTCGCTCGGTGCATCCGGGAGCGGTCGGACCGACGGCGTGGCCGCGAACCTGCGGATCGGCTTTCCCGGCGCGCTGCGCCAGGCCGTGCTCGCGGCCGGCCGACCTCGGGATGCCCCGGATCCCTGGGAGATCGACCGACTGGTCTGGTCGGTCCTCTCGGTACTGCACGTGAGTCGCGACGATTCGCGCCTCGCGCACGTGACGACGCTCCCCGAGGGTGCCACCTGGTACGGCCGGGCGCGCCGGCTTGCCGACCTCTTCGACCGCTACGGCGTCCATCGCCCCGCGATGGTCCGGGAGTGGGCCGGTGGCAACGACGTCGACGGCGCGGGCAAGCCGATCACCGAGTCGGTCGCGTGGCAGCCCCACCTGTGGCGCCTCGTGCGCGAGCGCGTCGGCAGCCCGAGCCCGGCCGAACAGCTTCCCGCGCTGCTCGAGGGTGTCGGGTCCGGCGAGCTCGCGCTCGACCTCCCGCCGCGCTGCTCCTTCTTCGGGCTCACCACGCTCCCGGGCGGCGCGCCGTTCCTCGACCTCGTTACCGCCGCGGCCGCCTGCCACGATGTCCACCTGAACCTGTTCTCCCCGTCGCCGGGGATGGTCGAGATCGTGCGCGAGGCGGTCCGGTCCGGTCGGGTCGCCGACGGCGTGCTGCGCGCCGACGACGCGTCGATCGAACTGGTCGGCCATCCACTCGTGCGGTCGTGGGCCCGACCCAATCGGGAGGCCGTCGCCATCCTCGCCTCGGCCGAGCGCGCCGGCGCAATCGGGCCGGCGTCGGTCGTGGCGTCGCCGGAACGTCCGACTGATTCACTGCTCCGAAGGTTCCAGGCCGATCTCCGGGCCGGGACCGCGCCGGTGCCCGACTTCGACGGGCCCGACGGTCGGCCCGACGCCGACCGGTCGATCGAGATCCATGCCGCGCACGGCCCGAGCCGGCAGGTCGAGGTGCTGCGCGACACGATCCTGCACCGCCTCGCCGCCGATCCGACGCTGCGCGAAGACGAGATCCTCGTCGTGTGCCCGGCCCTCGACACCTTCGCCCCGATCGTCGAAGCCGTGTTCGGGCCGCTCGCGGGTGGGAGAGGGGGAGACGCTCCCACCGACGCCGAGGTGCCGCGCCTCGCGTACCGGATCACCGACCGGTCGCTGCGCGACACCTACGGGCTCCTCGGCGCGCTCGCGGCGCTCGTCGATCTCGTCGCCGGGCGGTTCTCGGCCTCGGCCGTGCTCGACTTCCTCGCGCTCGCGCCGGTGCGGCTGCGGTTCGACCTCGACGACAACGACCTCGACGCCATCGCCCGGTGGACCGCCGAGGCCGAGATCCGGTGGGGTCTCGACGGCGCCCACCGTGGCGTCTGGGGCATACCCGGCGACTACGCCGTCGGGTCGTGGCACGCGGTGGTGGATCGACTCCTCGTCGGCGTGGCGGTCAGCGACGACGGCCTCGCGTTCGCGACCGGCGACGTCCTCCCGCTGAGCGTCGAGGGGAGCGGCGTGCCGGTGGTGGGGCGCCTCGCGGAGGTGCTCGCCCGGCTCGCCGAGCTGACCGAGGTGTTCTCGGCGCCGAGGGGTCCTGTCGCCTGGTGTGCCGAGCTCGGCCGAGCCGCGACCGAGCTCCTCGCGGCGCCCGTCGACGCACCGTGGCAGGAAGCCGCGTTGGCGAGGCTGCTGCAGTCGTTGGTCGAACAGGCTGCGGGTACCGACGTCGAGCTCACCGTGGCCGACGTTCGCCGCCTCCTCGCGCAACACATCGGGGGCGAACCGGGGCGTTCCGACTTCTTCCGCGGAGGAGTGACCGTGTCGTCGCTCACCCCGTTGCGAGGGGTTCCCTTCCGCATGGTCTGCATCCTCGGGATGGACGACGGCGCGTTCGGCGCGCCGGCCGCCGACGGCGACGACCTCGTCGCCGCGTCCGCGCACCTCGGCGACCGCGACGCCCGGGCTGAGACGCGGCAGGCGCTGCTCGAAGCCGTCCTCGCGGCCGGAGAGTCTCTGGTCGTCACGCGCACCGGTTCCAACGTGATCACGAACCAGGCCGTCCCGATGTCGGTCCCGCTGGTCGAACTGCGCGACGCGTTGCTCGCGACGGTCTCTCCGACGCGCGCCGAGGCGGTCGGCAAGCGGCTGGAGATCTCGCATCCCCGCCAGGCATTCGACGTGAAGAACTTCACCGCGGGCGGCGTGACCGGCGACGGTCCGTGGAGCTTCGACCCCATCGCGCTCGCAGGCGCCACCGCGCGCCGGGGCCACCGATCGGAAGCGTCGGAGTTCCTCGCTCGGCCGCTCACGCGTGCCCCGCTCGAGGTGATCGACCTCGGGGCCGTGCACCGCACCCTCGAACACCCCGTCCGCGGCTTCCTGCGCGGCTGCCTCGGGCTCCATCTCCCGCGCGAGTCGGAGGCGAGGTCCGACGATCTCCCCACCGATCTCGTCGCGCTCGAGGCGTGGAAGGTCGCGGAACGGCTCCTCGACGCCGTGCTGGAGGGGCGGTCGACCGACGCGTGGCTCCGCCGCGAGCGCGCCCTCGGATCGCTGCCCGCGGGGGCACTCGGCGATCGCGACGTCGAGAAGCTCATGACGAACGTCGCCAACCTGGTGGCGTCGGCCGAGGAGATGGGATTCGTCGCCGACGGCCCGTTGCTGCAGCCGATCGACCTCGAGCTCGACGTGAAGACGCGCCTCGTCGGCACCGTGCGGGTCGACCATGCCGCGCCACCCGGGCCGGTGCGCATCACGTACAGCCAGTTCAAGGCCAAGCACCTGATCGCGCCGTGGGTCGAGCTGCTCGCGCTCGTCGCCCAAGCGCCCGAGGCCCCGTGGCAGGCGGTCGTCGTGTGCCGGACCAAGGCCGGGAAGGCCGATCGAAGGGTGCTCCGACCGATCGGCGACGGAGCGGCCGAGCGTCGGGAACGGGCGTGCGCCGCGCTCGAGATCGCAATCGATTGCTACCGACGTTCCCAGGTCGAACCCATCCCGTTCTTCTCCGTGTTGTCGAAACGGGTCTACGACGACAAGGCCGTCGTGAGCGACTGGGACGACTACAAGGGTTTCGCCGACGGTCACGACATCTCGAACCGGCTGGTGTTCGGCGAGTTCGGCTTCCACGAGCTGCTGGCGATCCCGGCGCGCGCCGACGATCCGCCCGGTTCGGCTCCGGGCCGGGTGGAGCGCTTCGCGCAGTGGGTGTGGGGCGCGTTCGACGAATCGGTCGTCTGCTCCAGCGACGGTTCGGTCACACCGGTCGGGAGCGCCTCGTGATCACGGACGCGCCGCGGTTCCACGGGCATGATCCACTCCCGCAGTCGCGCCTGGCGATCGAGGCGAGTGCCGGCACGGGGAAGACCTACACGCTCGTCGCGCTCGCGGCACGGTTCGTGATCGAGCACGAGGTCCCGATCGCCGAACTGGCGGTGGTCACCTTCACCCGGGTCGCTGCCGCCGAGCTCCGCGACCGTCTCCGCCGCCGTCTCGCCGACGCCGCGGCCGCCCTCACCGCGATGCTCGACGGGATCCCGCCCCCGCCCGACGACGAACTCCTCGTCGCACTCTGCGCGACCGATGTCGAGGCACGACGCGACCGGGCGAAGCGCGCGTTGGCCGACTTCGATGCCGCGACCGTCACCACGATCCACGGGTTCGCCCAGCAAGTCCTCGGGAGCCTCGGGACGTCCGTGTCCAGCGACGACGACGCCACCCTCGGCGACGACGGCGGCGAGTTGCTCCGTCAGGTGTGCAGCGACGTCCTGGTCGCGGAGGGGCTCGCTGCGGCACCGTCGGCGGAGCTGCTCCCGACGCACACCGAGCTGGTGAAGGCGGCCCGCGACGTCACGGGGAATCCCGGGATCGTCCCCGTCCCCGGCGCCGATCCGGCGGAGTCCAGCGAAGCGGCCGCGCTCCGACGGCGTCTCGTCGACCGCGTGGTCATCGAGATCGATCGGCGGCGTCGGGCATCGGGATCCTTGTCGTTCGACGACGTCCTGACCCGCCTCCGCGACGGGCTCACCGGTGCCGGGGGCGCGGCCGCGATCGAGGCCGTGCAGCGGCGCTTCCGCGTCGCGTTGATCGACGAGTTCCAGGACACCGATCCGGTGCAGTGGGAGATCTTCGGCGCGCTGTTCGGTGGCGAGGGGAGCGACACCACACTCGTGATGGTCGGCGACCCCAAACAGGCGATCTACGGGTTCCGCGGCGCGAACGTGCACACCTACCTCGACGCGATCGAGACCCCCGGTACCGATCGCGCCGCGCTCAGCACGAACCAGCGCTCCGACGCATCGGTGCTGACCGCCCTCGACACCCTCCTGCGCGACTCCACGTTCGGCGACCCTCGGATCCGGTTCCACCCGGTGGAGCCGAGCCCCCGACACGCGGGTCGGTCGATGCAGGCGCCCGACGGTAGTCCGCTCCCCGGAGTGGTCGTCCGCCTCGCGCTCCACCCCGACATGCCACGGAACAAGAGCTCGCCGTTCCCCATGACCACCGACCCCGCCGAACGGGTGATCGTCGCCGACCTGGCTCGTGCGGTGCGCGATCTCCTCGAGTCGGCGACCCTGCCGAGATCCGCGACCGACCCCGACGGACCCGGTCGGCGCCCGGTGCAGCCGAACGACATCGCGGTCCTGGTAGCCGCGCACGTCGAGTCGCCGAAGGTCCGCGACGCACTCGTCGAACTCGGGATCCCCGCGGTCATCGCGCGCGGCGACACGGTGCTCCGGTCGCCCGCCGCGACCCAGTGGCGGTGGCTGCTCGAGGCGGTGGCCCAGCCGACCAACGTCCCGCGCGCCCGGACGGTCGCGTTGGGCTGGTTCGTCGGCTGGACGGCCGAGACGCTCGTCGCGGCGCGGGAGGGCGAGCTCGCCGAGGTGCAGGAGCGCCTCCACCGGTGGTCGGAGACCCTCGTCGACCGGGGGGTCCCCGAGTTCCTGCGGGCGGTCTGGTCCGAGAGCGGGGTCGCAGCGCGGATCCTCGCCACGGCCGACGGCGACCGGTCGATGACCGACCTCGACCACATCGCCGAGCTGCTCGCGGCGGCCGCGCCCCGCCATACCGGCCCGGCCGGTCTGCTCGCGGCGCTCGATCAGCTCACCATCGAGACCACCACCGACGACGTCGACATCGACGCGGCCGCGCGTCGCATCGAGTCCGACGCCGACGCCGTGCAGATCATGACGATGCACGCGTCGAAGGGCCTCGAGTTCCCGATCGTCTGCTGCCCGTCACTGTGGCGGCAGGGGACCGCCACGCCGCGATCGCGGATCTACCACGACCCCGACGGCAACCGACGCACGATCGACGTCGCGTGGACCGAGAACTGGCCCACCACCAAGGACACGAAGGTGCGCCGCGATCTCGCCTCCGAGGAAGCCGTGGGCCAGGGCCTCCGGCTCATGTACGTCGCCCTCACCCGCGGGCAGCACCAGACGCTGGTGTGGTGGACCCGGTCCACGTCGAGCGAGCTCACCGGCCTGGCCCGGGTGCTGTTCGGTCGCGACGACACCGGCCAGATCGATCCTGTCGCGTTCACGAAGCTGAAGGTGCAGCTCCCCGACGACGCCGACGCGGCGGAGCACGTCGCCCGCCTGGCCGCGGCCACCGCGGGCGAGCTCGCGGTGGTGGAGATCCCGGCCGTGTCGCACGACGGTCGGCCGTGGACGCGCCCGGATCCGGGAGAGACGCCGCCGCTCGGCACCGCGAGCCTCGGTCGTGCGCTCGACCGGGCGCGTCGACGCCTGTCGTTCTCGACCATCACCGCGAGCGGACACGTCTACGCCGTCGACCCCGGCGACGCGACGATGGGCGATGCGGGCGCGGCCGACGAAGCGCTCGACGGCGAGACGTTGGACCTGCAGCCGGGCGATCTCGAGCCGGGCGACGATCTGGAGCCGGACGGCGATCTCGAGCCGGACAGCGATCCGGTCGTGCCCCATGCCGAGGGCGAGTCCGGCGGGCTGCCGCTCGGCGCGCTCCGGGGG
>JBBRHS010000054.1:0-11609 GCA_038222385.1 Acidimicrobiia bacterium | reverse complement strand
GGGATCGACGGTCGGTAGCATCCGGCCACGTCATGGCCCCCTCGACCGAACGACCGCCCGAGCGTCCGTCGCCCGCCGCGGGCGACGTGTTCCCCGGCGAGGCGTTCGGGAGTGAAGAGGTACCGGTCGTCGCGTGGCCGTTGCTCTTCCGCAACCGTCTGCACCATCGGCTTCGTAGCCGCGACCGGTACCCGTGGTGGGTGCTCGTCACGGTGCTCGCCGGACTGTTCGCCACCGGCTTCACGATCACCATCGTCGCGGTCTCGCTCGGCGAGATCGCGAACGACCTCGGCACGAGCCCGGAGGCCCTGACCTGGGCGGTCACCGGTCCGTGGCTCGTACTCGCCCTCGCGATGACGATCTTCGGCAAGCTCGGCGACGTCGGCGGCCACCGCCGGATCTACCTGTGGGGGTTCGCCGGCTTCATTCTCGGTGCTGGGCTCACGGCGCTCGCGTTCAGCGGTCCGTCGTTCATCGCGGCCCGGATCGTCGGCGCGCTCCCCGGCGCGGCGATCGGCCCGACGTCGATGGCGCTCATCATGCGCGCGTTCCCCGAGGAGGATCGGGTCAAGGCCATGGGCTGGTGGGCGCTCGTGGGTGCGGGGGCACCGGTGATCGGCCTCGTCGCGGGTGGGCCGCTGGTCGAGGCCTTCGGTTGGCGTTGGCTGTTCGTGGTGCAGATCCCGCTCTGCATGGTCGCGCTCGTCATCGCGGTGATCGTGTTGCACGAGACGCCCCGACGCGCCCGTGAGGTGATCGACTTCGCCGGTGCGTTCACCATCGGTACCGCGACCGTCTCGGCCCTGCTCGCCCTCACCTTTGGGGCGACGCTCGGCTGGAGTCACCCGGTGGTGCTCGGGCTGTTCGTGCTCGCGCCGGTGTCGTTCTGGGCGTTCGTGCGCTGCGAGCGGCGCGCCGAACATCCGCTCCTCCCCCTCGCGTTCTTCCGGAAACGCGACTTCACCGCGTCGCTCGTGGCGCAGTTCGGCTCGAACTTCGCGTACATGGGCGGCTTCATCATCACTCCATTGCTCATGGACGCACGGTTCGGGTTCACCGTTGCCGCGACGTCGCTGGCGATGACCATCCGTCCCCTGAGCAACAGCATCGCTTCGCCCATCGGCGGGTACGTCGCGGCGCGGGTCGGGGAGCGACGCGCCGCGGTGTTCGGGACCTCGCTCATCGCGGTCTCGATGATCGCGTTCGCGCTCGGGTCGGCCTCCGACGGGCTCGCGTTCGTGTTCGCGGCGTTGCTCCTGTCGGGCATCGGGTTGGGGGGCGCAGCGCCGTCGTTGATCACGGTCGTCGCCAACACGGTGGGGCCCGAGGACCTCGGCGTCGCGAACGCCGCCCAGCAGATGGTCGCCCAGATCGGGGTGGTCGCAGGGATCCAGGTGCTCTCCACGATCCAAGGCGGATCCGACGCGTCGGGCCCGTTCGTGGCCGCCTACCTCGTCGGCGCGGTGATGGCCGCCGTCGGCCTCGCCGGCGCCGCGTCGGTCCGAGGTCGTCGACCCGGCAGGAGAAGGAGCGGAGCCGGCGGCCACGCGTCGAGGGGAGGTGAATCGGTGAGCGATCGAGCCGGCGCAGCGGATTCGACCAGTTAGTCAACCGGTGAGGCGCTGCACGTTCGCGTAGGCGGCGAGGGCGAGGGCGACGGCCGCGCCGACGAGGAGCACGGTCGTGATGCCGATGGGATCCACGACGAAGCCCGCGAGGACCACCCCGATGGGCACCGTGCCACCGAACGCCATGATCCACAGCGCCATGATCCGACCGCGCACCGCGTCGTCGAGGTGTTGTTGGAGCACGGTCGACAACGACGTGATGACCACGAAGTATGCGAACCCGAGCACGATCACGGTTGGGTACGCCGCAACTGGGTGGCGTTCCAGCGCGAAGAGCGCGAGCAACCCCGCGAACGCCACGAGGGCGATGCGCACGAGCATCGGCTTCGACCGCGAGGCGAACAGTGTCCCGACGCTGACCGCTCCGAGCGCGGCTCCGAGGCCGAACGCGGCGTAGAGGAGGCCGTACTCGGTGCTCTTCGGGTCGATCCCGAGGCTGTGGTCGGCGACGACCGGCATCAGCCCGACGAACACCAACGAGAAGAACGAGAAGATGGTCAGGATGACGAGGACTCGGCGGATCAGCGGGTCGGCCGCGGCGACGCGGAACCCCGAGAGGAGCCGCGCCAGGCCACGCTCCTCCATCGGCTGCGCGTTGCGGGCCGAGTACTTCGCCACGACGACCGCGACCACCGCGAACAGGTACGTCAACGAGTTGAGACCGAACACCAACGCGGCGCCGAACGCCGCGTAGAGCGGAGCGCCGATCATCGGGCCGATCACCCGGGAGAGGTTCATCTGGGCCGACTGGAGCGACACCGCGCCCGGAAGGTCTTCGCTCGGGACGAGCGTGGGGAGGATCGCACCGAGCGCGGGCGCGCTGAAGGCGTTGCCGACCCCGATCGCGAGGACACACAGGAAGATCAGGACCTCCGACGGGTGATCCGAGAGAGCGAGCAGCGCGAGGACGATCGAGAAGACGAGTTGCTCGAGCTGCATCCAGATGAGGAGGCGCCGACGGTCGACGACGTCGGCGAGCACGCCGCCGAAGGTGCCGAGGAACAGGAGCGGCCCGAGTTGGGCGAACACCAGCAGGCCGACGTAACCGGGATCGCCGGTGAGCTTCAGGGCGTAGGCCCCGAGCAACACGTTCTGCATCCACGTGCCGATGTTCGATGCGAACGTCCCGCTCCAGACGATGCGGAAGTCGCGGTGGCGCAGTGCTGCCTGCGCGGTGCCCGGGGTGAACGACCGGTCCCCGTCGACGAGGGCGTCGGTGGTCTCTTCGACGACCTCCTCGTCGCTCCACCGCTGGGGGCCGGACCCCTGGGCCTCCGTGGTCATACCGGGGCCAGGGTACGGGAGCGCCCGACGTGCACTTCGATGGGATCCCCGGGAGGTGTGCACCGTCGGTCCCGGAAACCGGGACTCAGCGTGCACACCTCGCTTCCGCCGGGCGGTGCTACGCGGTCATCTCCTTGATGGCGGCTTGGAGCGCCTCGTTGCCGCCGGGGCCGCCGCCGCCCTGCGCGGCCATGAGCTTCGTCATGTCGCCCTGGACCTTCACCTTGCCGGCCATGAAGGCCTGCATCCCGGCCTGCGGGTTCCCGGCCACGAACACCTCTTTGGCGGTCGCGTAGTCGGTGGTCATGGTGAGGTCGGCCGGGTCGAGGTGGCCCTTGCCCATGAGTGGCTTGCCGTCTTCGGTGCCCATGTGGAACTCGACGTCGTTCTCGAATGGGGTCTCGATCACGACGAGGTTCATCTTCAGCTGCGCGTGGGCCGGCGCGTCGGCGCCGTGCTCGGCCACCTGGCGCTGCAGCTCGTCGAACCAATCGTCGGAGAGGAACTCGTACTTCGCCACTCGGGCCTCCTGGGTGACGCGCCCCTGACGTGGCGCTGACCGGTCGGGCGCTGACCCTATCGGTACCCCCCCGAGGGCGTCGAGCCCGTCGGGGGTGGGTGCCCTCGAGCGCCGTCTATCGTCGACATGTGGAGCGAACGAACCCCGTACCCGGCTCGACCGCCATCCGCCGGCGTGAGCGGAGCGATTGATGTGTGGAGCGAACGCGCCCCTGTCCCCAGCTCGACGATCATCCCCATTGCGTGAGCGGAGCAATTAAGACGTGCCCTTCCTCACCCGACCCGAGCGCGTCGAGTCGCACGAGCGCAACGAGAAGTGGCAGAACCCGCCGCTGCGCATCGAGATGTCGGAGTGCATCAACTGCGACACGTGCATCCGGCACTGCCCCGAGCAGTTCGGCGCCATCTTCAATCACGGGATCGACGTGATCATCGTCCCGGAGTTGTGCAGCGGATGCGGCAAGTGCCTCCCGCCGGTCTGTCCGGTGAACTGCATCTACCCCGATCCCGACTGGAAGCCCGCGCCCGGCGACTGGTGGCAGTACCCCGAAGGCCCGCTCGATCCCTACCGCTGACGGGCCCAGCCGGTAGCGGGCCTTGCCGCCGACGGACCCGTCGCAACCCGAGTTCCGGCGCCCACCCGGCTCCCTAGACTCGGCCGGATGTCGACAGAACGCATCTCCCGGTCCGACGTCGAGCACGTCGCCCACCTGGCGCGTCTCGCGCTCACCGAGCCCGAGATCGAGGAGCTGACCGGCCACCTCGGCGGCATCCTCGAGTACGCCGCGCAGATCTCGGCCCTGGATCTCGGCGACGTCCCGCCGACCGCCCACCCGTTCCCCCTCGTGAACGTGTTCCGACCCGATGTCGCGCGTCCGGGGGTCGACCGCGACGAAGTGCTCGCGCAGGCGCCGGCATCGGAGAACGGCCGCTTCCGCGTCCCCCGCATCCTCGGCGAGGCCCCCTGATGCCGAGCGCCATCGAGATCGCCGCCGCGGTGCGGGCGGGAACGCGAACAGCTCGCGCGGTGACCGACGAGTACCTCGCCACGATCGCGGCAGGCGAGGAACAGGTACACGCGTTCAACCTCGTCACGGCCGACGCCGCCCGCACCAGGGCCGACGCCGTCGACGCGATGGTCGCCGCGGGCCGCGACCCCGGGCCGCTCGCGGGTGTGCCGATCGCGCTGAAGGACAACCTCTGCACCCGGGGCGTCGCCACGACCTGCTCGTCGCGCATCCTCGCCGGCTGGGAGCCCCCGTACACCGCGACGGTCGTCGACCGCGTGCTCGCGGCGGGCGCGGTGCCGGTCGGCAAGACCAACCTCGACGAGTTCGCGATGGGGTCGTCGACGGAGAACTCCGCGTTCGGGCCCACCCGCAACCCCCGCGACCCGAGCCGCGTCCCCGGCGGATCGAGCGGGGGTTCGGCCGCTGCCGTTGCCGCCGCGTTCGCCCCGCTCGCCCTCGGATCCGACACCGGCGGCTCGATCCGCCAGCCCGCCGCGTTCTGCGGGGTGGTCGGCGTGAAGCCCACCTACGGCGCGGTGTCGCGGTACGGGTTGATCGCCTTCGCGAGCTCGCTCGACCAGATCGGCCCGTTCGCGGCGAGCGTGGGCGACGCCGCGGCGCTCCTCGACGCGATCGCAGGCCCCGACCCGCTCGACTCCACCTCCATCCGCGACCCGTGGAACCCGGTGGCACCGGTCGTCGACGACGGTGTCGACGGACTCCGCGTCGGTGTGATCACCGATATGCTCGAGGGCATCGACGACGACGTCGCCGCGCGTCTGCACGAAGCCGCCGAGGTGCTCCGGGCCAACGGGGCGAAGGTCGACGACGCGTCGGTTCCGGCCGCGAAGTACGGCCTCGCTGCGTACTACCTCATTGCGCCTGCCGAGGCGTCGAGCAACCTCGCCCGCTACGACGGTGTCCGCTACGGGC
Source organism: Acidimicrobiia bacterium (assembly GCA_038222385.1). Lineage (GTDB taxonomy): Bacteria > Actinomycetota > Acidimicrobiia > IMCC26256 > JANYLB01 > JANYLB01. The sequence goes on along the minus strand of JBBRHS010000054.1, from coordinate 6,235 downwards.
TCCGCGTCGACGGTGTCGACGTCGCCGACATGAACGCCAAGACCCGCGACGCCGGCTTCGGTTCCGAGGTGAAGCGACGCATCATGCTCGGCACCTACGCGCTGTCGGCGGGCTACTACGACGCGTACTACGGCCAGGCCCAGCGGGTCCGTACGTTGGTGATCCGCGACTTCGAAGCCGCGTACCGCGACTTCGACGTGCTGCTCACGCCGACCACGCCGACCACCGCGTTCGCGTTCGGCGACAAGACCGCCGACCCGTTGTCGATGTACCTCAGCGACGTCTGCACCATCCCAACGAACCTCGCCGGCCACCCGGCGATGAGCGTGCCGTTCGGGACCGGCACGGAAGGCATGCCGGTCGGCGTGCAGGTCCTCGCCCCCGCCCTCGGCGAGCAGACGATGTTCCGCACCGCCCGCGCCCTCGAGCTGGGCGCACCGTGAGCGAACTTATCCCGATGAGTTCGTGCACTTCACGTCGTATGCGCCCGCGAAACGCACAAACTCGCCGGCCGTTGGGGTCAGGGCAAGAAGAAGTGGGCGAGGGCGCGGTTGAAGGGGTCGGCGGCCTCCCACTGGAGGAAGTGGCCGGCGCCGGGCACGACGAACGGGCCGATGCACTCGGTGAACGCGACCGCGCACTGGTCGGGGAAGGTCGTCGGGACCACGTGGTCTTCCGGTCCGTACAGCACGAGCGCGGGGATCGGGTTCGTCTCGAGGTAACGCGGGATGTCGCTCATCGGCCGGTTGCCGGTCGAGCTCTCGTACACACCCCAGCTCGCGCGGAGCTTGTCGGCGTCGCCATAGGGCTCGGTCATGAACGCGATCTCCCGTGCGGTGAACGCGGTGCGGCCGGCCCACAGCCGGTGGCCGTACATGGCGGCCACGTAGGCCCGGCGCCGCTGCGGCGTGTCGAGCTCGGCGAGCAGCCCGGCCGGATCGGTCGCCTGGCGCACGAAGTAGTCGGCGGTCGCCCGCAACTGGTGCGGATCGTCGGGCGGGATCCCCGCCGCCCCGTACTCGGCCGGGAGCACCGGCGTCACGGTGTTGAAGAAGCACAGCTTCGGCACGAAGCCGGGGTAGCGCAGGCTCAGGTCGTACACGACCGGACCGCCCACGTCGCCGCCCACGACGAAGCACGTCTCGTGGCCGAGCACGTCGTGGACGAGCGCGTAGAGGTCGACGGAGAACGCGGCGATGTCGTAGTGGCCGTCGGCGGCGAGGTCGGAGTCGCCGTGGCCGCGCAGGTCGGGTGCGATCACCTCGAACCCCGCCGCAGCCAGCGGCGCGATGTTGCGCCACCAGATGCGCTTGGTCTCGGGGTAGCCGTGCACCAGCAGGAGGGGAACCCCGCCGATCCCCTCACGCAGGTACGCCAGCGTCACGCCTTCGCGCACCTCGGCCCGCTCGATGGAGAAGCGGTCCGGGTCGAGCTCGTCATCGACGTTCGTCATGATCAGGAGTCTCGCGGATGAGCACCACGGAAGTCTCGGAAGCCTCGGATACCTGGGAAGCCGTCATCGGCCTCGAGGTGCACGTGGAGCTGGCGACCGCCACCAAGTTGTTCTGCTCGTGTGCGAACGAGTTCGGCGCCGAGCCGAACACGAACGTGTGCCCCGTGTGCCTCGGCCTGCCCGGGTCGCTGCCGGTACTGAACGAGCGGGTGGTGGAGTTCGCGCTCCGGCTCGGTGAGGCGTTCGAGTTCTCGGTGCCGCCGACGTCGATCTTCCACCGGAAGAACTACTTCTACCCCGACATGCCGAAGGACTACCAGGTCAGCCAGTACGACGCCCCGATCTGTGTCGACGGCACCCTCGTGGTCGACGGCACCGCGATCGGCATCGAACGCGCGCACATGGAGGAAGACACCGGCAAGTCGTTGCACGTCGGCGGGAGCGGACGGATCGCCGATGCCGACCACTCGCTCGTCGACTACAACCGCGCCGGCGTGCCGCTGATGGAGATCGTGAGCCGACCCGAGATCCACTCGGCCGAACAGGCCCGCGGCTACGTGTCGGAACTGCGCGGGGTGCTCGGCACGATCGGCGTGTCCGACGTGAAGATGGAAGAGGGCTCGATGCGGGTCTACGCCAACGTGTCGATCCGCCCGGTCGGTTCCGACGAGCTGCGCACCCGGGTCGAGATCAAGAACATGAACTCGCTCCGTTCGCTCGGCCGCGCGATCGACTACGAGATCGCGCGCCAGATCGAGACCTACGAGACCGGTGAGCGCATCGTGCAGGAGACCCGCCACTGGGACGAAGACGCCGGGGTGACCCACGGGATGCGCACCAAGGAGGGCTCGGAGGACTACCGCTACTTCCCCGAACCAGACCTCGTTCCCGTAGCGCCCGACGACGCCATGCGCGCCGCAGCCCGGGCGTCGATCCCCGAGCTCCCGGCCGCGCGCCGGGCTCGCCTCGTGGCCGAGTGGGGCATCGCCGAACACGAGGCCGAGGTGCTCCTCGGGGAGCCGGGCCTCGCCGACTACGCCGAAGCGGTCGTCGCGGCCGGTGCGCCCGGGCGCGACGCGACGAACTGGACGGTCGGCGCGATCCAGGGCTTCCTCAACGAGAGCGGGTTGACCCCGGCCACGCTCCCGCTCCCGCCCGACGCCCTCGCGGAGCTGATCGGGCTCGTGGCCGACGGCACGCTCAACCGCAAGCTCGCGACCGAGGTGCTCGACGTCGCCCTCGCGGAGTCGAAACGGCCGAAGCAGATCGTGGAGGAGCGCGGCCTCGCCCAGGTGAGCGACGCGGGAGCGCTCGGCGCGCTCGTCGACGGCATCCTCGCTGCGAACGCCGACGCGGTCGCCGAGTACCGGGCCGGCGACGACAAGGTCAAGAAGAAGAAGCGCGGCTTCCTGATGGGCGAGGCGATGAAGGCGAGCAAGGGCTCGGGTGACCCCAAGGTGCTGAATCAGCTCCTCGACGAGAAGTTGACCGCCTGATGCCGGCCCCCACGACCCGTCACGCGCCGCGTCCCGACCACGCCACCGACGACGGCGTCGAGCGCATCCTCGTCGTCACCGCGCACCCCGACGACGTCGACTTCGGGACCGCCGGTTCGGTCGCGACGTGGGTCGCGGCCGGGATCGACGTGACGTATTGCATCGTGACCGACGGCGATGCAGGGGGCGACGATCGCTCGATGCCCCGCAAGGAGATGGCCCGCATCCGCCGCGAGGAGCAGACCGCCGCCGCGCTCGTGGTCGGCGTGACCGACATCCGGTGGCTCGGCTACCCCGACGGACGGGTCGTAGCCGACCTCGGACTCCGCAAGGACATCTCCCGCGTGATCCGTCAGGTCCGGCCCCAGCGGGTGATGGCCCAGTCGCCCGACCGCTTGTGGAGCCGCATCTACGCGAGCCATCCCGACCACCTGGCCGCCGGAGAGGCCACGGTCAGCGCGGTCTATCCCGACGCCCGCAATCCGTTCGCGCACCGGGAGCTGCTCGACGCCGAAGACCTCGAGCCGTGGACCGTCCCGCAGCTCTGGCTCATGGCCCGCGACGACGCCGACGTCTACATCGACACCACCGACACCATCGACAAGAAGGTCGCCGCGCTCCGGTCGCACGTCAGCCAGATGAAGGACCCGGAAGGTGTCGATGCGATGATGCGCGGTTGGGGCGCGATGATCGCCGAGCAGGGCGGTCTCGCCGAGGGGCGGTTGGCCGAGGCGTTCCGCGCTATCGATACGCGCTGAACGCGTCGAGCACCTCGGCCCACGTGTCGGGTGCCACCGCGTACGGCGTGTTGCACGCGACCCGGTCGATCACATCGCCGTAGCGCCCGGCGATGGTGGCCGCGATCTCCTTCGGCGTGCCGCGCACCGCGAACGTGTCGAGCATCTCGTCGTCGATGGCGGCTGCCATCGCACCCCAATCGCCCGTCTTCGACAATCGGTTCAGCTCACCCTGGAGATCACCCCAGCCGTGGGCTTCGAGCACGACGCGGTACGCGGGGGTCGACCCGTAGAACGCGATCTGGGCCTTGGTCGCGACCGTCGCGGCCGCGAGGTCGTCGTCGGTCCGGCCGGTGACGACCATCACCGGGAACGACACCTCGAGGTCGGCGCGGGTCCGCCCGGAGCGGTCGAGACCCCGGTCGAGGTGAGGCCAGAGGTGCTCGCGGAGGTAGCGCTCGGTGGTGAAGGGATGGACGATGAACCCGTCGCCGATCTCGCCCGCGACCTCGGTCATCGCCGGCCCGACGCCGGCGAGCCACACCCGGGGGAGTCCGTGGGGGTTGGGGCCGGGATCGAAGAACGGGGTCATGAGCGTGTGGCGGTAGAAATCGCCCTCGAAGCGCAGCGGGGTCGACTCCTGCCACGAACCCCAGATGGCGCGCAGCGCGAGCACGAACTCGCGCATGCGCGGGGCCGGGTGCGACCACGGCATCGAGAAGCGTTTCTCGATGTGCGGCTTGATCTGGGATCCGAGGCCGAGCGCGAACCGTCCGCCGGAGAGGCGTTGCAGGTCGTACGCGATGTTGGCGACCGTCATCGGGCTCCGGGCGAACGCGATCGCCACCGCGGTCGCGAGGTTCAGCCGTTCGGTGGCGTCGGCTGCGAGCACCAGCGGGAAGAACGGATCGTGCGGACCTTCGAACGTGTACACGCCGTCCCAGCCGGCTTCCTCGAGCGAGCGGGCCACGGCGGGGACGACGTCGAGTCGGGCGGTCACGAGCGGCGCATCGATCTTCACCGGCGGGACACTAGAACCCGACCGGGTGATGATGTCGCGCCCATTACGCTCGAAGCATGTCGAAGCCGCACGGGCCCACCACGATGAAGCCTCGGAGCTACGAGGTCACCGACGGCAACGAACGGGCTCCGGCCCGGGCGATGCTGCGAGCCGTCGGGATGACCGACGGCGACTGGGACAAGGCCCAGGTCGGCGTCGCGTCGAGCTGGAACGAGGTCACCCCCTGCAACATGCCGCTCGATCGGCTCGCGAAGCGCGCCAAGGACGGCGTTCGCCAGGCCGGTGGCTTCCCGCTCGAGTTCGTGACCATCGCGGTGAGCGACGGCATCTCGATGGGCCACGAGGGGATGCGCGGCTCGCTCGTGAGCCGGGAGATCATCTGCGACTCGGTCGAATGCGTGATGCACTCCGAGCGTCTCGACGCGCTCGTCACGTTCGCGGGCTGCGACAAGAGCCTCCCCGGGATGCTCATGGCCGCCGCGCGGCTGAACCTCCCGTCGATCTTCCTGTACGGCGGTTCGATCCTGCCCGGTCACTACAAGGGTCAGGCGCTCGACGTGGTCAGCGTGTTCGAGGCCGTCGGCGCGTGCGCTGCGGGCACCATCACCGAGAGCGAGCTCGGCGAGATCGAACGCCGGGCGTGCCCCACCGAGGGCAGCTGCGCAGGGATGTTCACCGCCAACACCATGGCCTCGGTGGGTGAGGCGATCGGTATGTCGCTGCCGGGGAGCGCGTCGCCCCCCGCGGTCGACCGGCGACGCGACGACGACGCGTTCGCGTCGGGCAAGGCCGTCATGAACCTCCTGGCCCGCAACATCCGGGCGCGCGACATCATGACCAAGGAGGCGTTCGAGAACGCGATCGCGGTGGTGATGGCGCTCGGCGGCTCCACGAACGCGGTGCTGCACCTCCTTGCGATCGCGAACGAAGCGCGCGTCGAGCTCGAGCTCGACGACTTCAACCGCATCGGGGCGCGGGTGCCGCACCTGGCCGACACCAAGCCGCACGGCAAGTACCACATGGCCGACATCGACGCGATCGGTGGCGTTCCCGTCGTCATGCGCGAGCTGCTCGACGCCGGGCTGCTGCACGGCGACGTGATGACCGTCACCGGCAAGACGATGGCCGAGAACCTGAGCGACATCGACCCTCCAGCCCCCGACGGCGACGTGATCCATCCGTTGACGGCGCCGATCCACGTCCAGGGCGGCCTCGCGATCCTCACCGGTTCCCTCGCGCCGAAGGGCAGCGTGGTGAAGGTGGCCGGGATCGACGAGCTCCGCTTCGAGGGAACGGCACGCGTGTTCGACGGTGAAGACGCGGCGATGGAGGCGATCATGGCCGGCAGCATCAACGCCGGCGACGTCGTCGTGATCCGGTACGAGGGCCCGAAGGGTGGTCCCGGGATGCGCGAGATGTTGGCGGTCACCGGTGCGATGAAGGGCGCCGGGCGCGGTGCCGACGCCGCGCTCATCACCGACGGGCGATTCTCGGGCGGCACCCACGGCTACTGCGTGGGTCACGTCGC
>JBBRHS010000053.1:0-11969 GCA_038222385.1 Acidimicrobiia bacterium | reverse complement strand
CGGACGTGTTCGAGCACCCGGTCGGCGACCAGCTGCGCGTGTTGACGCCCTTCGACCCGACACACGAGCACGAACTCGTCGCCACCCAAGCGGGCGACGGTGTCGCCGAGGCGAACCGCGCGCTCGAGCCGACGGGCGAGGGCGACGAGTACGCGATCACCGATGTCGTGGCCCAGGGTGTCGTTGACATCCTTGAACCGGTCGAGGTCGAGGAACAACACAGCGATGGTCTCGCCGCGGAGCTCGGCGTCGGCGAGGGCGGCTTCGAGCCGTTCGAGGAAGACCTCGCGGTTGACGAGCCCGGTGAGTGGATCGTGGCGGGCCTGGTGCGCGAGCTGCTCCACAGCTCGGGCGTGGGAGATCGCGATCGAAGCGAGGTTCGCCGCCAACACCGCGGCGCGTTGCTCGTCGGTCGTCGGGAACCGCCGTCCGTCGGGATCGAGCGCGACGTAACCGAGCACTGCACCGGTCTCGGCGTCGACGATCTGTTGGTGCCAACCGGCCGGTGACCCGGGCACGGACGACGCGGGGTCGGGAGCGTCTTCCACCACGATGGAAGCGTCGGCGTCGGAGGCGTGCTCGTGGAGCATGCGAGAGATCCGGTCGAGGGTGGCCGCGAGCGGTTCACCGCGGGCGACGAGCTCGAGCACGGCACTCTGGTTGGCGAGCAACGCCTCGGCGCGCTTGCGATCAGTGATGTCGCGCGCGTTGATCAGGATGCCACCCACTGCGGGGTCGTCTCGCAGGTCGGTCGCCACAGCTTCGAGGAAGCGCCAGCTCCCGTCGGTGGTCGGCACCCTGTACTCCACCGGATCCGCGGTGCCGTCGGACTCCGCGTGCTGCTCGAGCCGGCGGGTGGTCACACCCCGATCGTCGGGATGCAGACCGTCGTCGGCGGTCATCCCGACCAGGTCGTCGGGATCCCACCCCAGGACCCGCTCGATCGCCGGGCTCACGTAGGTGAACCGGCCGTCGGGTCCGATGACCGACACGATGTCGCGGGTATTGGCCACGAGCGTCCGCCACCGGGCCTCGCTCGCCCGGAGCAGGTCGTCGTCTCGCTCGTCCGCGGGTTCCACGCGAGGTCTATCGGCACGCTCATGCTCCTTGATGAGGTCCAACCCCGGTGATCTCACGACCACGCGCCGCCGAAGCCATCAGGGCTCCGGTAGCGTCCCGGGTACCGGCACCTCGTGATGGGAGTGACACCATGGGATTCCTCGACAAGGTCAAGGAGACCTCGAAGCAGATGGGCGAGAAGGCCCAACAGCTCGCCGAGGTCGGCCAGGACAAGTTCGACGACTTCAAGACCGACAAGCAGATCAGTGCGGTCAAGGAGCAGATCGGCGACCTCGTCTACCGGGTGCAGACCGGTGGTGCACCGGCCGACGCCGACGCGCAGATCACCGCGCTCGTCGGGGAGATCAGCGCAGCGGAAGCGGCGAAGGCCGAGGCCGCAGCGGCTGATCCCCCCGGGAGCGGGGGCGGGAACTAACCGATCTTGTCGCTGAGGGTGCGGGCACCGTCGGTCTTGGCGAACGCGTTCGGGACCGGGTACTGCCCGAGCACGAAGTTCAGGATCGCCGAGTGCTGCATCTCGACCGGCTGGATCGTGGCCGCCGTCTTGACCCCACCGGGGTCGCTCACGACGGGGATCACGCTCAGGTAGGTCGCAGCCGCGGCGTCCTCCAACGCCAGTGCGAGCTTGGCCAGCCCGGCGACGTCGGTGACCTTCGCGAACTCCGGTTGCACCAATCCGTCGTTGACAGTGATGTCGATACCGTCCACCGCGGGCTTGCCGGCGCCGGTGATGATCGCGTTCCACGCTGCCGCGTGGTCCTTGTGCTGCTGCTGCGCGGTCGTCGCGAACGTGACGATCGCCGGAGGCACCGTACCGAGCTGGCCGGCCGTGGCCGCGTCGATCCCGGCCTGGTAGGTCGCGACCGCCGTGTTCTCGAGTGCCGCCGCGAGGGCGGCGATCTTCAGATCGGTGGCGAGTGCGCTGTTCGCCGACGCCTTGGTGTCCGAAGAGCTCGAGCCCGAAGACGTCGAGTCGTCGTCGGAGGAGCACGCGGCGAGCACGAGTCCACCGAGCGTCGCACCGGCTCCGATGAGGAAGCCACGACGACTCGGGCGCCCGAACTTCGCCCGCATCTCGGCGAGCTCGTCGGGTGTGTTCTCGGACCGCAGCCTGTCGTCCCACTCGGCAACCGCTTGGTGCATCACGGGCAACGTGGCCTGGTGGGCCTCTTCGAGGTGCGTCGTCATCTGGGTGAGCTGACGCTCACTGATGGCGATCGGCTCGTGCTGGTTCTCGTCGTGCTGGGTCATTTCACGGCTCCTTGGTCCGCAGGGGCGGCCAACTCAGTGGGGTAGAAGGCATTCGGGAAGCCCACGGCACCGGCTGCGGCCGGAAGTGCTCCGAGGTCCGACGGCGGCAGCGCGATCTGGTCGACCAGTCCGCCGTCGAGGAGGGCCTTGACCGCGAGCAGGACCGAGACGTGTTGCGCCTCGACGCCCATGATGCTCGCAGTCACCTTCTTGGCGTTCTCGTCTTCCAACGCACCCACGTTGGCGACATAGGTCTGCGCGGCGGTGTCTTCGAGCAGGATCGCGAGATCCAGCACGGGACCAGGTCCGGTCAAGCCGGGCTTCGCCTGCTCCACGACCGGCGCCAGCGCCGGGTCGGCCATCGTCTGCTCGGCGCCGCCGAGAGCCTTTGCCGCGGCGTTGAACGCCTGGAGGTGCTCGGCGTGCTGATCCTTGGTGGTCGTCACGAACGTCTGGACGACTGCGGGCAGGTCGCCGGCGAACGGCAATCCGAGCACCGCGTCGTACGCTGCGATCGCCAACACCTCGATCGACGCCGCGGTCTGCAGCATCTGGATGTCGGAAGCCTTGCCGGCGAACGCAGGACGCTCGAAGAGACCGAGGATCGCGGCACCGATCCCTACTCCACCGAGCAGACCGAGACCCTTGCCGAGGCGAGCGTTGCGCTTGGTGGCGAACACTCGACCGACCTCGGGGTCGAGCTCGTTGCGGGAACGCTGTTCCCGACCGACTTCCACGATCTCGGCCAAGGGTTCCCGAGCCTCGTGCATCGCATCAGCGTGCACGTCTCGGGATCGCTGCGTGAGCTCGGCGAGCTCGCGTTCATCGATCGTCATGCTGGCTCCTGTTCTCCGTCGGAGGGGTCCGGACGATGCAGGGTCTTCGGGGCACCCTCAGGAGCCGGATTAGATTTCGCCCCAATCGACGGAGAGGGAGTCCCGAATTGACGCAGCGGTACGACCTCGTGATCGTCGGAATGGGTTCTGCCGGCATGGTCGCGGCGGAGTTCGCGTCGACGCTCGACCTCCGCGTCGCGATCGTCGAACGCGCACGCGTCGGCGGCGACTGTCTCTGGACCGGTTGTGTGCCCAGCAAGGCGTTGCTGGCGTCGGCAAAGGTTGCGCACCACATGCGCAACGCCGACGCGTTCGGCATGCAGGCAGTCGAACCCGTCGTGGATCGCGCCGCGGTGTGGAACCGCATCCGCGCCGTCCAACAGCAGATCGCCGACACCGACGACGACCCGGCACGGTTCACCGCGATGGGCATCGACGTGGTGCTCGGCGACGCGCGGTTGACCGACGGCAACCACGTGACCGTCGACGACGACATCATCGAGACGCGCTTCGTGTTGCTCTGCACCGGGAGTCGACCCGCAGTCCCCGACATCCCCGGTCTCGCCGACGTGGGCTTTCTCACCAGTGAAGACGTGTTCGAGCTCACCGCTCCTCCGGCGAGCTTCGTCAACATCGGCGGCGGACCCATCGCGGTCGAGATGGTCCAGGCCTTCACCCGGCTCGGAATCCCGACGACGTTGCTCCAGCGCGGACCACGCGTGCTCCCCCGCGACGATCCCTCGCTCGTCGATCTCCTCGTCGGCGCGTTGCGCGCCGAAGGTGTTGATCTCCAGGTCGACGTCGAGACCGAGCGGGTCGCGGTCGAGCACGGGCGCAAGGTCGTCTACGCATCCCGAGGCGGCGAGGCGAGACGGTGGGAAGCCGACGAGTTGCTCGTTGCTGTCGGGCGGGTGCCGAACGTCGAGGGCCTCGGGCTCGAGGATCTCGGGATCGGAGTCGGCCCTCGTGGCATCACGGTCGACGACCGCGGCCGGACCGCTGTCAGCTCCGTGTACGCGTGCGGCGACGTCGTCGGTCGTCACCTGTTCACGCACTCGGCCGCGTACGAAGGTGTGCGTGCCGTTCGCGACATGTTCTTCCCGGGCAAGGGGAAGGTGACCGCGATGGTGCCGTGGTGCACGTTCACCGATCCCGAACTGGCCCACGCCGGGTTGACCGAAGCCGAAGCCCGCGAACGGCACGGCGACGACATCGAGGTGTGGCGCCAGGACCTGATCCACAACGACCGGGCTCGGACCGACGGTGCGACCACCGGCGCCGTGATCGTCGTCACCCACCGCCGCCGGCTCGTGGGCGCGCACATCCTCGCGCCGGCTGCCGGCGAGATGATCCACGAGTTCGCGCTCGCGATCACCGAAGGTCACAAGCTCGACGCGCTCGCCGGGTTCATGCACGTCTACCCGACCGTCTCCACTGCGATCGGACAACTCGCGGGCGAAGCCGCGTTCGAGAAGGCCGAGAAGCTGCGCTGGCTCGTGCGGCGGGGAAAGTAGGCGAACCGGAGATGGCTGTCATCCGACTCGAGAACTCCCGCTGGGGTTTCGAGACCAACTGCTTCGTGTGCGAGCCCCGCAACGCGGGCGGCCTGCAGATCCCGTTCTTCCACGACGACGAGTCCGACGTCGTCTTCGCCGAATTCACGCTCGACGACACGTTCTCGGGTGCGCCCATGTACGTGCACGGTGGTGTGACCCTCGCGGTGCTCGACGAAGCGGCCGCGTGGGCGACGATCGCCGTGGGCGGGAAGTTCGCGCTCACGCACCGGACCACGACGACGTTCGAACGACCGGTGCGGATCGGCGTGCCCTACCGGGTGGAAGCCACGCTCGTCGACCGGAGCGACGAACGCATCACGACGAGCACCGAGGTTCGGGACCTCACCGGAAAGGTACGCGCCCGCAACGAGGCGGAGTTCGTCGTGCTCGGCGCCGCGCAGGCCATCGACGCGATCGGGATCGAGATCAGCGGAACCGACGTCGACGGGTCCGGGACCGACTACCTGCGTTGACCGGCCCGGCGCGCCGGCACCGCAGCAATCAGGCGGGGAAGAAGCAGACGCCGAGGGTGCCGGGGCCGGTGTGGGCACCGACCGACGGTCCGACTTCGTACCGCACGACCTCGGCGACGTCGGGTCGTCCCCGGAGCCGGTCGGCGAACGTCGCGGCGAGCTCGGAGGCGAGAGCATCGCCGACACCCACCCGCTGTGGCACCCCGGCCGCCAACGTTTCGAGGTAGTAGACCATCGCGTCGATCGCTTCGTCGGCGGTCCCGATCCGGCCGACCGCCCCGATCGAGCCGCCGGCGAGGGCGAGCACCGGAAGGCCGCCGTCGTCGCCGACCGACGCGTCGAGGCGACCGCCCCGACGAGCCAGATCCAGCCCACCCATCACGAACACGTTCTCGACCTGATCGGCAGCAGTCGCGGCCGCACCGGCTGCGGTCGCGGCGTCGGCGCCGGCTGCGATCGCGTCACCCGCGGCCCACACACAGCAGGACACGGCGAACGACGCCGTGCCGGTGTCGACGATCTCGACCGGTACCCGACTCTCCCGAGCGGCGATCCCGGCCGCGGCCACGGTCGCCGACGTGTTCGACCCGATGTGCACCGACACGATCGCTTCGACACCCCGGTCTGCGGCCGCCGCGTACGCAACGAGGAAGTCGCCGGGCGACGGCGCCGACGTCGACACCGTGGCGCCCTCGCCCAGCCGGGCGTAGAACGCATCGGTGGTGAGGTCGACACCCTCGCGGAACTGCACGTCGTCGAGGACGATGACCAGAGGGACCACGGCCACGGCGAAGCGGTCGCGCAGCGACGCCGGGATCTGGGAGCTCGAGTCGGTCACGAGCCCGATCACGGCGTCGATCCGCTCACGGCGCCTCGCGTCGACCGCTCACGGCGCCTCGCGTCGCGCGGCCACGGCCGCGGCCCGGAACTTGCCGAGGATCAGCAGGGTTCCGATCACCGAGAACGCGACGATGCCGATCGTCGCCGGCGGGCCCCAGAGGTTCGGCCAGCCCAGCCCCCACCAGAGCAACGACGAACCCACCCACACCACCGCGTTGGCGAGGATCGTCCGCTCGGGGCGCCGGGTCTTGACCGTGCCGAGCGCGGCCACGACCGCGTCGATCGGGAAGAACGCGGGGAACACGGCCAGGCAGGCACCGGCCGAGGTCGCGACGCCCTTCCCGCCCCGGAATCGCGTCCAGACCGGGAAGATGTGCCCCGCGATCGTCGCGGTCGCCGCCGCGTATGCACCGGCGTCGCCGGCGATGGCCCACCCGGCCAGCGCGCCGATCGTGCCCTTCAGGAGATCGAGCACGATCACGACCACACCCCAGGCGGTTCCGATCTGCTGCATCGCGTTGAGCCCACCGGGGTTCCCGCTCCCGGCCTGGCGCAGGTCGACCCGGCCGCGGGTCGCGATCCGACTCACGATGTCGGCCGACGGGAACGTCCCACAGAGGTATCCGACGAGCACCGCGACGACAACCACGTCGGCAGCCTAGGCACCACCGGGGTCAGGAGAACGACCAGCGTGAGCGCCGGCATGAGCGCGAACACGAACAAGCCGACCTGCGAGCCGTGCTGATCGGCCAGCGCGCCGAGCAGTGGTGGGATCGCGAGTCCCGGGATCGAGAGGCCGGCGATGACCGCCCACGTCGTCCCCCGCTGGTCGGGTCGCAGGCGGAGCACCGCCGACTGGTACGGAACCCAGAACCGCGCACCCGACAGGCCAACCACGAACGCCGCGGCACCGACGACCGCCGGGGTACCCGCGATCGCCATCGCCGCCATCGCCGCGCAACGCAGCGTCGCGGCCCGACGCATGGTGGCTTCTCCGTGCGGCGGCCCAACCGTCGTCACCGCGAACCCGAGGGTCGCGCCGAGCGTCACGTCCCGATGAGCAGCGCTGCGGCCCCGGCGGAATAGCCCTGGGTCGCCACGAGCGACGCCGCGGCGAGGCCGAGGAACGGGGCTTCGATCGTGTCCCAGAGCAGGAGCACGACGGTCATCCGCCAGACCCGCCGGTCCCGCAGCGTTCCCTGGATCGCGGTCCACGGGGTGTGACCGCCGGAGGCGGGCGCCGGGAGCGGTTGGAACGCGAGCCACACGCCGAAGAGCACCATCACGACGGCCGCCGCCCCGAACAGCGGCCGCCACCCGATGCCCGCTGATGCCGCGATCGCTACGCAGAGCGGCGACGCGATCGTCCCGAGCGACCCCATCAGGTCCTTGCCCGCGAGGATGGCGTCGAGGTCGTCGCCCGCGAGATCAGCGAGCGCGAGCCCCGCGCCGTGCACGAAGGCGTCGCTCGCCGCGCCCCAGACCAACGACGCCACCGCGAGCACGGCGAACGAGTCGCCGAGCGCGAACGCCGCCAGGCACCCTGCATAGACCAGCGCCCCCGAGGCCGCGATCACGCGACGGCTCACGAAGTCGGCCGCCACGAGCGTCGCGTTGCCGAGCATCCCACCCGCGGGCAGGAGCACGAGCAGCGAGCCGAGCTGCGCGTAGCTGAGACCGAGATCGACCCGGATCTGGGGAGCCGCGCTCGCCGGCAGGTAGCTGAACCACTCGTCGGCCGCGTCGACCAACACGAGGCCGAGCACCATCCCCATGGGCAGGTGGCGCGCCAACGGCAGGACGCGGAGCGCGAGCCGCCGGGCACGCGCGGTCGTCGGACGAGACGTCGCCTCGCCCGGATCAGTCGCTGCGAGACCTAACGGTTTCCGGGCACGCCGAAAGCCTATCTGTCCGAGACGGCTTCGGACCTTGGCATTTCGCCGGCATCCCGACGTGCCGCTGAACACCGTTACTACATTGACCGAATGCCAGCATCGCGGACCTACACCGACAGAAGCCTTGTCGGCGGCCGCCTCGGTGCGGCTCTCTGGCCGGCTGGTGCACCCGTGTGGGACCGAGCTCTGGTCGCGGGCGTTGGCATCATCGCCCTGTGTGCTGCGTGGACCGTTGTGAGCGCCATGCTCGGATCGCACCCGCAGCCCAATCTCCACTCACTTCAGGCCGACGCGTTCCTGCACGGCAACTTGGACGTTTCCCGCAGCGTTGAGGACGTCGCGCTCTTTCGCGGCCGCATCTACTCGCCCTATCCCCCAGCGCCGGCGCTGCTGCTTGTTCCCTTCGTCGCGGTCTTCGGGACGGGAGGCTCGATCCCGATCGCGATTGCCGTGCTGCTCACATTGGTCAACGGTTGGCTCGCCCTACGCATCTGCCGTGCGGCGGGCCTCGGAGAGCGTCAGGCCGTGCTGATGACTGCCGCGCTCCTGCTCGGAACTGCTTACTGGACGGCCACAACCGGGAGTGACTCGGTCTGGTACTTCTCGCACATCGTCGCGATGACCGGCCTCCTCGGAGCCATCGAGCGCGCGATGAACCATCACCCACTCGCGGCCGGGACTCTCATCGGCGTCGCGTTCCTGTCCCGCCAATTCACGGTTGTCGCGCTGGTGTTCGTGCTCGCCCTCTTGATTGATGCAGAGCCTGGCCGGGCGGGTCGGACTCGAGCCGTGCTCTACGCAACGATCCCCGTGATGGCGTGCGCGGTCGGATACGCCTGGTTCAACTCGTCCCGGTTCACCGGGCCGATCGACACCGGTTACTCCTACATCGTCCTCTCTGGCTTCTTGGCCCAACGAGTCGAGCAGCACGGTCTCTTTGACCCTGCCTACATACCATTCAATTTCATCTACTTGTTCCTGCAGGGCTTCCAGGTCGAGTTCGCCGGCGGCGCGCTGCTTCGCACAGCAGGTACCAGTCCGTTCGGCACGTCGATCACCGTCGCCTCGCCATTTCTCTTTTTCGCTGTCCTCGCCCGGCGAAGTCGCCTCGTGATCGCTGCCGGGTGGTGTGCGATCGGCGTCTGCGTTGTCGGTTCGCTCGCCTATTACAACAACGGGTTCGCCCAGCAGAACGCCCAGCGCTTCTCGCTCGACTTCATACCGGTGCTCTTCGTTCTCATGGCTTGGGGCGTCGCGCGCACACGCACCCGAATCTGGGAGGCCACCGCGATCTACGCGATCGGCCTCAATTTCATCGCCCTGTTCGTGCTCGCCCACACAGGGCCGCTCGAGCAATTGTTCGGCGCCCGCTGAAGCGGCGCCGGCAACGCTACCCGCCCGAGACGTCCTTCGGCTGGGCCTTGCCGGCCGCGATCCACGGCATCATCCCGCGGAGCTGCTTGCCGACCCGCTCCACCGGGTGCGACATGCTCTCCTCTCGCAACCGCGTGAAGTTCGGGCGACCGGCTTCGTTCTCGGCGATCCACTCCTCCGCGAACTTGCCCGACTGGATCTCCTCGAGGATCTTGCGCATCTCGACCCGAGTGTCGTTCGTGATGATGCGCGGACCGCGTGTCATGTCGCCGTACTCGGCGGTGTCGGAGATCGAGTAGTGCATGTTCTCGATGCCGCCCTCGTACACGAGGTCGACGATGAGCTTCACCTCGTGGAGGCACTCGAAGTACGCCGACTCGGGCTGGTAGCCCGCCTCGACCAGCGTGTCGAAGCTCGCCTTGATGAGCTCGACGAGGCCACCGCAGAGCACGACCTGCTCTCCGAAGAGGTCGGTCTCGGTCTCCTCGCGGAACGTCGTCTCGAGCACTCCGGCGCGCGTCGCCCCGATGCCCTTCGCGTAGGCCATCGCGACTGCCTGCGCCTTGCCGGTCGCGTCGTGGTCGACTGCGACGAGCGCAGGCACGCCGCCACCCTCTTCGTAGGTACGGCGCACGAGGTGGCCGGGGCCCTTGGGAGCGATCATCCACACGTCGACGCCCTCGGGCGGGGTGATCTGCTTGAAGTGGATGTTGAAGCCGTGGGCGAACGCGAGTGAGTCGCCGGCCTTCAGGTTCGGTGCGATGTCGGCCTCGTACACCTTCTTCTGCTCAGTGTCGGGCAGGAGCACCATGATCACGTCGGCTTCGTCGCACGCCTGCGCGGTGGTGAGCACCGGCAGGCCGGCCGCTTCCGCCTTCTCCCGGCTCGACGAGCCTTCCCGGAGGCCGACCCGCACGTCGACGCCCGACTCCAACAGGTTCAGCGCGTGCGCGTGACCCTGTGAGCCGTAGCCGAGGATCGCGACCTTGCGCCCCTGGAGCAGGCCGAGGTCGGCGTCTTCGTCGTAGTGGATGATCGCGGGCATCGCAGCTCTCCTGGTCGAATTCGCGCTTTGGCGTCGGCAATGGCGAGTGGTTCGCCACCCGCCACGCCAGAGCGATGGGGTGGGGTCTGGGGTGGTGTGAATCTAGGCGGTCTTGTTCTTGACGGCTCGCAGGCGGCGGGCGGGTCGACGGGCGAGCTTCGGGAGCGCGATGCGGCCCGTCCGCTGGAGCTCGACGACACCGAACGGCGTGAGCAGATCGGTGATCGCGTCGAGGGTGTCGGGCGTGCCCGCGACCATCAAGGTCATCGACTCGAAGCCGACGTCGAGGATCTTGGCCTCGAAGATCGACGCGAGCTCGGTCACCTGCGAGCGGAACTCGGCCGACGCCTTGACCGTCGCGAGCATCAACTCGCGCTCGACGGCTTCGCTCGCCGCGAGCTCGGTCACCTTCACGACGGGGATGAGCTTGTTGAGCTGCTTCGTGATCTGCTCGATCGGCGCGGAATCGCCGTCGACGACAACAGTCATTCGCGAGAAGCGCTCGTCCTCGGTCGGGCTGACCGCGAGCGAGAAGATGTTGTACCCGCGGCGGGAGAACAAGCCGGAGACACGTGCGAGCACACCGAACTTGTTCTCGACGAGCACGGTGAGGATGTGGAAGTTCCCCGGCCTGTCCATCACTGAATCGCTCCCGGCTCGTCGAACTCGGGGCCGAGGATCACGTCGTCGTTCGACGAACCCGCCGCCACCATCGGGTACACCTTCTCGTGGTAGTCGACGCGGAAGTCGATCACCACCGGGCGGTCGTCGATCGCATTCGCCTTCTCGATCGTCGGACCCACGTCGGCCATCGTGTCGACCCTGAACGCCACGCACCCCATCGCCTCGGCCCACTTCACGTAGTCGGGCAGGTCGGGCGAGAGATACACCTCGCTGTAGCGCTCCTCGTAGAAGAGCTCCTGCCACTGACGCACCATGCCGAGGTAGGCGTTGTTCAGGATCGCGATCTTCACCGGGATCCGTTCGGCCGATGCGGTGACGAGCTCCTGCGCGGTCATCTGGAAGCAGCCGTCGCCGTCGATTGCCCACACCGTGCGCTCCGGCATGCCGACCTTCGCCCCGATCGCTGCCGGCACCGCGAAGCCCATCGTGCCGAGCCCACCGGAGTTGATCCACGTGTAGGGGTGGTTGAAGTGCCAGTACTGACTGGCGAACATCTGGTGCTGGCCCACACCCGACGCCACGATCGTGTCCTCAGGGCTGAGGTCGCGCAGCTGCTCGATGCAGTACTGCGCCTTGAGCGGGCCGTCGACCTCCTGGGTGTACTTCAGCGGGAAGTCGCGGCGCCACGCGTCGAGCTGCGCGTCCCACACCGACGTGTCGGGCCAGGTGCGCTTCGTGCGATCGGCCTTCACCGCCTTCACGAGCTCCTCGATCACGACCCGGCAGTCGCCGACGATCGGCACGTCGGGCCGGCGCACCTTGCCGAGCTCGGCGGGGTCGACGTCGACGTGGATGATCTTGGCGTCGGGCGCGAACGCGCCGACCTTGCCGGTCACCCGGTCGTCGAAGCGTGAGCCGAGGGCGATGAGAAGGTCGGCCTTCTGCATGGCGGTGATCGCGGTGTAGTTGCCGTGCATCCCGGGCATCCCGAGACA
>JBBRHS010000052.1:0-12229 GCA_038222385.1 Acidimicrobiia bacterium | reverse complement strand
GCCGAACGGGCCGACGTGTTCCACCTCCACCACCTCACACCCCAACTCGATGCCGCGCACCGACTCTGGCCCGAGGTCCCGCTGATCGTGCACCTGCACGGGACCGAGATGAAGATGATCGCGGCGATCGAGGAGCGGGTCGCGCTCGCAACGGTGCTCGGCGAGACGCTCGCGACCATGCCCGGGGCGGCGGCCGGATTCGACGCGAACCCGGCGGCGCTCGATGAGGCCCAGGCCGAGCTGCTGCGCACGACCCGCTGGGAGTCGTGGCGCCACGGCGAGTTCTGGGCCGGGCACCTGAAGCAGCAGGTGCAACTCGCCGACCACCTCATCACCGTGTCGCCGGGGAACCGTGACACGGCGATCGCGATGTTCGGGCTCGAACCCGAGCACGTCACCGCGCTCCCGAACGGTGTCGACATCGAACGCTTCCGACCCCGGCCACCCATACCGGGTGCCCGCCGGGCCGCGTTCCGACGCGCGCTCGTCGACGACCCCCAGGGCTGGACCGAGACCGGACCGCCGGGGACCTTGGCCTACACCGACGCCGATCTCGACCGACTCCTCGGCCCCGACGACGACGCCACCGTGCTGCTCTTCGTCGGGCGCTTCCTCGGCTTCAAGCGCGTCCCCGCGTTGGTGCGTGCGTTCGCCCGGGCGCGCGAGCGGTTCACCCGCCCCGGGTCGCTCGTGATCTGGGGCGGCCATCCCGGTGAGTGGGAAGGCGAGCATCCGGTGACCGTCGCCGAAGAGGTCGGCGCCGAAGGCATCTACTTCACCGGCTGGCGCGGCCACGACGACCTCCCGTCGGGCCTGGCCGCCTGCGACGCGCTCGTCGTGCCGTCGGTCGAGGACCCGTATCCGCAGGTGCCGCTCGAGGCGATGGCCGTCGGCCTCCCGGTCCTGGCCTGCCGCAGCGGTGGTCTCCTGTCGATGGTGAACCTCGACCCGGCCCGGCCCACCGGCTGGTTCGTCCCGCCCGACGACCCCGACGCGCTCACCGAGGCCATCGCCACCGTCGTCAACGACCCGACCGAGACCAGAGCCCGGGGTGCCAACGCCCTGGCCCACGCCCGGGCCGAACTGTCGTGGGACGGGCTCGTGGCCCGGTTCGAAGCCGTCTACGCACTGGGAATCGAACGGCACCGCCGGCGGAGGTGAACCCGACCCGACCGGGGTGCGAAGAAGCGAGTTGAATGGTCACATGCCCGCGACCGAGGTGTTCTCCTTCGAGTTCGACGCCCGGTTCCGCGTGCCGCTCGCGCTCCTCGGCGTGACGCCCGGACGTGCGCACGTGACGCTCAACTCTGATCGGCTCGTGGCCCGGTACGGGTTCTGGTCGTTCGAGACCTCGTTCGACAACGTGACGTGCGTGAGCCGCACCGGCCCGTACCGCTGGTACACGTCGATCGGGCCGCGCGGATCGATGGTGGACCGTGGTCTCACCTTCGGTACGACACCGGCCGGCGGGGTGTGTGTGCTGCTGCGTGAACCGGTGCCCGGCCTCCTGCCGCTCGATTCGTTTCGCCATCCCGGGCTCACGGTCACGGTGGCCGACCCCGACCGGTTCGTCGACTCCCTGCGCCGACGGGCCGGGATCGATGCCGATGCCTGAACCGCCCGACCTGCCCGACCAGGCCAACCGATCCCGAGTGCTCGTCGCCGGTGCGACCGGGTACATCGGGCGTCGTCTCGTCGCCGAACTCGTCGGGGCGGGCCACGAGGTGCGGTGTCTCGCCCGCACGCCGGGAAAGCTCGACGCGGAGACGTGGCGCCCGTCGGTCGACGTGGTGACGGGCGACGTGCTCGACCGGCAGTCGCTCGAAGCGGCCTTCCGCGACGTCGACGTCGCCTACTACCTGGTCCACTCGATCGGTTCCGACGCCGACTGGCAGCAGCGCGACCGGACCGCGGCCGAGAACTTCCGCGACGCGGCCGCAGCGGCGGGCGTCACCCAGATCGTCTACCTCGGTGGCCTCGGCGACGATGCCGGCGGTTCGTTGTCGCCCCACCTCGCGAGCCGCCACGAGGTCGGCCGCGTCCTGGGGTCGGGTCCGGTCCCGCTCACCGAGCTCCGGGCTGCAGTCGTGATCGGGTCGGGGAGCGCGAGCTTCGAGATGCTGCGGCACCTCACCGACGTGTTGCCGGTGATGACGACCCCCCGATGGGTCGAGACCCGCGTGCAGCCGATCGCGGTGCGCGACGTGCTCGCCTACCTCACCGGGGTGCTCGGCAATGCCGACGCACTCGGGAGGGTGTTCGAGATCGGTGGCTCCGACGTCGTCACGTACCACCAGCTGATGGATCTCTATGCCGAGGTCGCCGGACTCCCCGCGCGCATCATCATCCCCGTGCCGGTGCTCAGCCCGCGCCTGTCGTCGCTCTGGGTCGGGTTGGTGACGCCGATCCCGGCCGACCTCGCCCGTCCGTTGATCGACAGTCTCGTCAACGAGGTCGTCGTGCACGATCACTCCATCGACTCGGTGGTGCCGCACCGGCCGATCGGGTGCCGGGACGCGATCGACCTCGCGCTCCGGCGGGTCGGCGAGCTCGACGTGTACACGAGCTGGACCGACGCCGAGCTCTACGGGCGCACCCCGGCCGATCCGGTGCCGGCCGATCCCGACTGGGCCGGCGCGACCGTGCTCACCGATCGGCAGGTGCTCGAGACCAGCGCATCACCCGAGTCGCTGTTCCGCGAGGTGTGCGCGCTGGGTGGTGACCGCGGCTGGCTCGTCGGAGGCTGGCTGTGGGCGGTGCGGGGGTGGATGGATCTGGCCATCGGCGGAGTCGGCGTGCGGCGCGGACGTCGGCACGCGACCGACCTGCGCGTCGGCGACGTCGTCGACTTCTGGCGGGTCGAAGCACTCGAGGCGCCCCGGCTGTTGCGGCTCCGCGCGGAGATGCGGCTCCCGGGCGACGCCTGGCTCGAGTGGTCGATCGAACCGGCCGGTACGGGGTCGCGGATCGTCCAGCGTGCACTCTTCCGGCCCCGCGGGCTGCTCGGCCGGGCCTACTGGTACTCCGTCGCGCCGTTCCACCGCTTCATCTTCGGGCCGCTCACCGCCCGACTCGTCGAGCGGGCGGCGCGCAGCCGCGACCAGCCCGAGAACGGGCAGCCGGAGAACGGGCAGCCGGTGAACGGGGTCAGCGGGTAGTCGCTGCGATGGGCGGTTCGCCCGCAACAGTCGTGCGGTGCATCGCCCGACGCTTCCCGTCGATGTCGCTCATCGCCATGTGCTGCACGCAGCGGTTGTCCCAGAAGGCGACGTCGCCGACCTCCCACCGCCACCTACAGGTGAACGCGGGCTGAGTCGCGTGGCGGAACAGTTGGTCGAGGAGCGGCTGCGCCTCGTGGGGCCACCACCCGTCGAGCCCGACGGTGTACTGCGCGTTCAGGAACAGCGCTTCGCGGCCGGTCTCCGCGTGGACCCGAACCGCGGGATGGAGCTGCGCGCGGTTCGCGTCGTCGGAGGTGCGCACGGTCATGCCGACGAACTGATCGTGGAGGCCCTGCATCTTGGGTGAGTACGCGTCTCGCGCGCTGTGGACTCCCGTGAGCGTGCGCAGCGTCGCCTGCAAACCGGGGGAGAGCGTCTCGAAGGCCTGGTACTGGTTGGCCCAGAGGGTGTCGCCACCGAACGGTGGTACCTCGAGCGCGTGGAGGATCGAACCCATCGGCGGTTCGGTTAGGAACGAGAAGTCGGAGTGCCAGAGGCCACCGAAGGTGAAGCCCTGGCGCTCGCTCGCCTCGCGCACGACGGCGATCACCTCGTCGTGACCCGCGACCGGCTCGATGAAGGGCACCGGGCTGTAGGGCCCGAACCGGCGGCTGAACGCAACCTGCTGGTCGGGAGTGAGCGATTGGCCCCGGAAGAAGATGACCCCGTGGTCGAGCAGTGCCCGCCGGATCTCGGCCACGACCGCGTCGTCGAGGTCGGCCGCGAGATCGACGCCCCCGACGACCGCGCCGCACGCGCCGGTCCAGCGATCCACCCGGATCCGGCGGAACGGCTCACCGATGGGGGTCGCGGGCACGGGTACCAGCGGCAGCTCCGCTGCTACTCGGGTTGATCGGGTCACGGCGTCGAGCTTACGGCCGCAGGCTGATCGTCCGTCGGGGCGCGCCGCACGGGTCCTAAGCAAGGAGTCTTGAAACCTGTGATCGTCCCGGGCAGACTCTCGCGCGACGGCGTGCAAGGATGCCGGTCCGAAACGGATCCGAGGGGGACTTGGTGAAGCACGTTCGTTGGGTGGCGCTCGTGGCCACGATCGTTCTGGCCACTGCCGGCACCAGCACTGCGTTCGCGGCGCGTGGCACCGCCGACGAGAAGCCGACCGCATCGGAGGTCGGGATCACCGCGACCACGATCCGCATCGCAGTCGTCGCCGACGTCGACACGCCCCTCGCGCCCGGGCTCTTCCAGGGTTCGGTGAACGGTGTGAAGGGCTGGGCCAAGTACATCAACGCCAACGGCGGTCTCGCCGGCCGCAAGGTGGTCGTCGACTTCATCGACTCGAAGCTCAACGGCGACGAGGCCCGCAACGCCGTGATCAAGGCGTGCTCGGAAGACTTCGCCCTCGTCGGGACCTCGGCCCTGTTCCTCAACAACGTCGACGACATCGAGGCGTGCACCGACAAGGCCGGCGTCGCCACGGGGATCCCCGACGTCGCGGTCGTCGCGACCGAGACCGCCCAGCAGTGCTCGCCGACGACGTACGCGGTCAACCCGCCGCAGCTGATCTGTTCCACCCGCGCGGAGCACCCGCAGACCTACCAGGGGAACGCGGGACGGGCCCGCTACTACGAGAAGAAGTTCGGTAAGGACCTGCACGGTGGCTACATCCTCTCCGGCGACCTCAAGTCGGCCGAGAACGCGAACCTCGCGTCGATGTCGCAGATGCAGTTCGCCGGGGCGGGCATCAAGGCCGACTTCGAGACCCCGGTCTCGTCCCGCGCTCCGCAGAGCTCCTACACGCCGCTGGTGCAGCAACTGAAGGACGACTCCTCGAACTACGCCCAGAGCGGGGGAACCTTCAACACGACCGTGCTGCTCCGCCGGGAGGCGAAGCTCCAGGGCATCAACGACCCGAAGTTCATCTGGGACTGCACGCTGCAGTGCTACGACCGCGAGCTGCTGAAGCAGGGAGGAGCCGACGTCGAGGGCCAGTACGTCTCGCTCCTCTTCCTCCCGTTCGAGGAAGCGAGCTCCAACAAGACGCTGGCGAACTTCTTGAAGTACACCGGGAAGAACAAGGCCGACGGGTTCGGGATCCAGGCCTACGCCTCCGGTCTGCTGGTCAGCGACGCGATCGAGAAGATCGTCTCGGCGTCCGGGGTCAACGGGGTCACCCGCCAGGCGCTGTTCGACCAGCTCGACGCCACGCAGAGCTTCAACGCCGGCGGCATGATCGGGAAGACCAACATCGCCGATCGCAAGACTTCGCCGTGCTACGTGCTGACCCAGGTGAAGAACGGGAAGTTCGTCCGGGTCACGCCGTCGAAGAAGGGCACCTTCGACTGCAAGCCGCGTAACGTCCTGGAGATCAAGCTCGATCTGATCAAGTAGGAGATACGCCGAGGATGACCCGAACGCACCGGTCGACGCTGTTCGCCGGCTTGGGTGTCGCGCTGTTCGTGGGGTTCGTGGTCCAGGCGTCGTGGGCCGGTCGTGCCCTCACCGCCGACTCGCTGCTCTTCTTCCTGATCGTCGGGGTGACGATCGGGTCCATCTACGCCGTGGCCGCGAGCGGCCTCGTCGTGAGCTACACGACCTCCGGGGTCTTCAACTTCGCCCAGGGCGCCATCGGGATGTTCATGGCGTTCGTGTACTGGGAGCTGAAGGTCAATCGCGGGGTGCCGACCCTCCTCGCGTTGGCCCTCACCGTGTTCGTGGCGGCTCCGCTCTTCGGGGCCGGGATCGAGCGGCTCCTCATGCGCCGTCTGTCGAACGCTCCGCTCGTCGCCCAACTCGTGGTGACGATCGGACTCATGCTGGCGCTCATCGGCCTCGCTGCGTTCGTGTGGGATCCGTCGCAGCCCCGCTCGATCACGACCTTCTTCGGCTCCGAGGGCTTCAACATCGGCCAGACCTACATGCCGTACTACCGGCTCATCACCATCGTCAGCGGCATCGTGATCGCGCTCGTCTTGCGGTTCGTCCTCTACCGGACCCGCCTCGGCGTCGCGATGCGGGCGGTCGTCGACAACCGCGAGCTCGCGGCGCTGAACGGCGGCCGGCCGGGACGCGTCTCGGCGTTCTCGTGGGCGTTGGGGTCGTCGATGGCCGCGATCGCCGGGATCTTCCTCGCCGAGGAACTGAGCACCCTCAGCATCGAGATCCTCACCCTGCTCATCGTCGACGCGTTCGCGGCGGCGATCATCGGCCGGTTGAAGAGCCTGCCCTTGACGTACATCGGTGGACTGATCATCGGGCTGTCGCTGTCGTTCCAGCAGAACTTCCTCACCTGGTCGGGTCGGTGGGCCCCGGCCACGTTCGCGATCCCGACGATCATCCTGTTCCTCGCGTTGCTGTTCCTGCCCCAGGACCGGATCGAAGGTCGGCGCTCGACCACGATCAAGAGCCCGAGGCTCATCAGCCTCAAGCGCGCACTCTTCGGATTCGTCGTCGTGTTCGTCGCTGTGTTCGTGGTCGCGGGAGGCCTCGACCGACCCAATGTGCGTCGGCTCACCATCGCCCTCATCACCGCGCTGATCATGGTGTCGCTGGTACCGCTCACCGGTTGGTCGGGGCAGATCTCGTTGGCTCAGATCACGTTCGTCGGCATCGGGGCGTGGGCGACGTTCGAGTTCTCCACCGCCGGCGGCGAGCTGTTCGGGTTGCGCCTCTTCACTCCGGGGAATCCGCTGCTCCTCCTGGTCGGGGCGCTGGTGGCGATCCCATTCGGGGTGTTGATGTCGCTCCCTGCGTTGAGGCTGCGCGGGCTCTACCTCGCGCTGGCCACGATGTCGTTCGCGCGCATGGCCGAGTTCGTGATCTTCGATCAGCCCGAGGTCTTCGGCGGCCAGGGCCGCCGGATCGCCGACATCACGGTGTTCGGCCACGACATCAGCGCACCGTTCACGATCGTCGGGATCACGTTCCCGCAGGACTCCGGGCTCCTGCTCCTCACCACGTTCATGTTCGGGGTGGTGGGGATGATCATCGTGGCGATGCGACGCGGCGCGTTCGGCCGCCGACTCGTGGCCATGCGAGACAGTCCGGCCGCGTGCGCCACGCTCGGGGTGAACCTGTCGCGCACCAAGCTCGAGGTGTTCGTCATCTCGGCCGCGATCGCCGGGTTCGCCGGTGCGCTGCTCGGCACGGCTCGGGGTACCGCGAGCACGCTCGACTTCCAGATGCTCACCGGCCTCCCGTTCCTGCTCCTGCTCGTGGTCGGCGGGGCGTCGGTCGTGTCGGGTGCCCTCGTCGGTGGTTTGCTGCTCCAGCTGTTCACCTGGATCACGATCATCTTCCCGAACGGTCTGCGGATCCCGTTCCTCGAGCTCGACGTGGTGTCGCTCCAGAGCAAGCTCGGACCCGGACTCGCCGGTATCGGCATCGGCCGCAATCCCGAAGGCCTGGTCACCGACGTGAGCAACCGTTGGCAGGAGAAGCTGGAGCCGGTGGCGGTCGCCGCGGCCCCGACCGTCGTGGCGCCCGTCCCCGCGCCCACGCCGACCGCAGCGTCGGCGCCCTCCCCGGTGCCCTCCCCGGTGCTGCGGCCGGTCTCGGACGAGGGCGTCCCGTTGCTCGAGGTCAGTGGGGTGTCGGTGCGCTTCGGTGGCCTCCAGGCGCTCGACGACGTGTCGATCGACGTTCGTGCCGGTCACGTCACCGCGCTGATCGGACCGAACGGCGCCGGCAAGACCACGTTGTTCAACGTGATCACCGGGCTGCAGCCCACGAGCGTCGGCCGGGTCCTCGTCGACGGCGCCGACGTCACGTTCGCGAAGCCGCACCTCCGGGCGCGCGAAGGCATCGCCCGCACGTTCCAACGCCTCGAGATCTTCGACACCTTGAGCGCCCGCGACAACGTCCTCGTCGCGGCCGAGATGCGCAAGGCCTGGTCACGGGAGCGATTCGATCCCGACGAGCTCACCGACGAGGTGATGGCGCGGGTCGGCCTCGAGGCGGTGGCGGGGGAGCGGGTCGACTCCCTGCCGACGGGTACCGCGCGCCTGGTGGAGGTCGCGCGGGCGCTCGCGAGCAAGCCTCGGGTGCTTCTCCTCGACGAGCCGTCGTCGGGTCTCGACGAAGCCGAGACCGCCCTCTTCGGATCGCTCCTGCGTCAACTCGCCGACGACGGCCTCGCGATCCTGCTCGTGGAGCACGACATGAGCTTCGTGATGGGCGCGTGTCACCAGATCCATGTCCTCGACTTCGGGCGCATCATCACCTCGGGCTCACCCGAAGCGGTGCGGGCGAACGCGGAAGTGCGGGCCGCGTACCTGGGTGGCGAACAGGAGCAGGAAGCCGTGGCCGATGCGCCACCCCTCGACGTCGTCGTGCGGGAGCACGCGCCGGTGCCGACCGGTCCAGCCGGGAACGACCCCGGTGAGAGCGGCTCCGACCTCGCTCCCGCGCTGGCGATCCGCGACGTGCGGGCAGGGTACGGATCCATCGAGGTGATCCACGGTCTGGATCTCGTCGTTCCCAGGGGCCGCGTGTTCGCGCTCCTCGGCCCGAACGGCGCGGGCAAGTCGTCGACCCTCAAGCTCGCGAGTGGCCTGTTGCGGCCGACGAAGGGTTCCGTGTCGATCCTCGGCCACGAGGTGGTCGGACTGCCCGCCGACCAGTTGGCCCGCGATGGCGTCTGCCTCGTACCCGAGGGACGCGGGGTGTTCCCGAACCTCACGGTGACCGAGAACCTCCGCATGGCCACCTACACCGGGGTCTCCTTCGACAGCGTGCTGGATCGCGCATTCGGGCGGTTCCCGCGGTTGAAGGACCGCCGCAAGCAGGTGGCGGGCACGCTGTCGGGTGGCGAGCAGCAGATGCTCGCAATGTCCCGCGCGTTGGCCACCGATCCGAAGCTCTTGTTGCTCGACGAGCTCTCGATGGGCCTCGCGCCGCTGATCGTCACGGAGCTGTACGACGTCGTGAAGAACATCGCGCTCGAGGAAGACGTCTCGATCCTCGTGGTGGAGCAGTTCGCGCACGAGGTGCTCGAGGTCGCCGATGTGGCTGCGATCATGTTGCACGGAAGGGTCGAGCTGGTCGGGGCACCTGCCGAGATCGGGCTCGCGCTCGACGGCGCCTACCTCGGTGGCTCGGTCGCGACACCGTAACGCTCGATGTGACTGCCGAACCGCTCGCGGATCTCGCCGGCATCGAGACCGAGCTCCGAGAGGTCGTAGCGGTGCGCGCGCCGTCGAGGCGACGGCCTAGGTGAGCGAGAGGTCGACGACGGTGCGGCCGGTGGTCCGGCGGTGCTCGTGGTCGTCGAGCGCGGTGGCAACGTCTTCGAGCCCGATGCGGCGACCGATCACCGGTCGGATGCTCCTCGCCGCGGCCAACTCGCAGAGCGCGGCGTGGACCGCGACTCCGGTCTCCGGCGGAAAGGTGTTGATGCCGAACTTCCGCAGCTCGATCGGCATGTGGGTGTAGCCGAGCATCACCCCGAGCACCGAGAAGTTGCCCATCGAGACCTTGCGCAGCGGCCGGCCGGTCATCCCGGCCTCGGGGTCGTCGTTGAAGCCCACGGCCAGGTAGCGGCCGTCCCGTGCGACACAGGTCCAGATGGTCTCGGTCCGATCGCCGCCGACGAGGTCGCACACCACCTCGGCGCCGTTCCCGTCGGTGAGCTCCATGACGCGGTCGAACACGTCGTCGGTCGTGGAGTCGATGGGTGTCGCGCCGAGGTCGGCGCACACCTGCCCCTTCTCGGCGCCGCCGGCGAGCGCGATCACCCGGGCGCCTGCCGCGACCCCGAGCTGGACGACGGCGGTGCCCACTGCACCCGCGGCACCGACCACGAGGAGCGTCTCGCCGGCCTGGAGCCCGGCCCGGGTGTGGAGCGCGAGGTATCCGGTGTGGAACGGCAGGGTGAACGCGGCTGCTTCCACGTCGTCGAGCGAAGCGGGCGCGTCGAACACCCCGGTCCGGGCCGCGAGGGCCGACTCGGCCATGCCGCCGAACGATTGGTTCGTCATCGCGACGACTCGGCGTCCGATCCAGTCTTCGGCTCCCTCGCCCGCCGCGTCGACCACGCCGCACACATCCATGCCGAGCGTGAACGGGACCTGGCCCATGACGCTCGCCATCGTGCCGCGGCAGCGGGCGATGTCGCCGAAGTTCACCGACGCAGCCGCCACCGCGATCCGGACCTCGCCGGAACCGACGTCGGGGACGGGGATCTCGACGATCTCGAGCGCCTCGGCCGGCGCGCCATGACGAACGACACGCAGTGCTCGCACGGTCGGCCCCCCGGCGTCGCGACTCGTAGTGGACGCGGCGGACGATAGTAAAGAGCCCTGCTTAGGTCAAGGGTGCGCGGTCGCTCGACCGGAAGGGAGTCGTGCCGACATCGCGGCCGCGACCATGGCGACGAGGTTCCGGACGAACGTCTCGTCGTCGAGCTGCGGACGACCTCTGCGCTCGCGTCGGTCGAGCAGACGGGCCCGGTCGGCGACCGATCGGAGCACGAAGCTGGTGATGAGCGCGAACCGCTCGTTGCTCACGTCGGGGCCGACGTCGGCCATGCGTTTCGCGAGCAGTGCGTACACCTCGTAGCCGCCGGTTCGGTCGATGACTGCTTGGAGCTCGGGGCTGTACTGCGCCGGATCCTCACCCGCGAGTTCAGCGACGATCATGAGGCAGCAGCGACCCCGCCAGCCGCTCTGGGCCAGCTCCGCCGCCGGTCGCACGATGGCCTCGACGACCGACGCGACGTCGTCGTCGGGTGCACGCACCGCCACGTCGAGCAGTTCGCCTTCCCGCTGGGCGAGGAAGTCGACGTGGCGCCCGAGCACCGCACACAGGACGCCTTCGCGCGACCCGAAGTGGTAGTTCAATGCCGACCGGTTCCGCTGTCCGGCCCGCCGCGTGATCTCGATCAGCGATGCGTTGAACACGCCCTCCTCGGCGAACGAGCGGGTGGCGGCATCGAGGAGCTTCTCTCGCGTCGCGGAAGCATCCGGCGGCATGCGCCCGATCGTAGGTGGGTCCCGGTGGAACGGGAACGGCCACCGGAGGGTGTCTCACCCGACCCGTAGAGTCCGGTGATGTCGGTTCCCGGTCCTCCCGTGCTCGGTCGCGGTGTCGTCGTGTCGCACGGCGACCCGATTCCGGCGGCCTGGCTCAGTGCCGACGTGGTCCAGGTGGGAGCAGACGACCTCGACGATCCGGGCCCGGTGGTCACCGCGCTGCACGGGGCGTGGGCTGATCGACGGCCCGTTGCCATCGTGCTCGGGGTCGACGCCGAGCGGTTCCGCGCCCCGACCTCTGTCACCGAAGAGCCCTGGCGGCTCGGCGCGCGCTTCGAGCTCGGGGTCGATCGGCTCCACTTCCTCGTGTGGGCCAACACCTACGACGCGCGGGGTGGCAAGGATCCGATCTGGTGGTGGGCCCGCAAGGCGGCTCGGGTCGGTGCGACCGAGGTACCAGGCGAAGGTCCGGGCGACATCGTCCTCCCCGACGGCACCGCGGTCTGGGTCGATGGTGGTCCGAGGGGTCCGATCGGCCCGATCGAGGGGATGGGTGTCGTCCACTGCGAGACGGTGGAGCTCGGCCGGCTCGCGGTCGACCGGATCCCGGCGGGCGTGACCGCCGCGCTCGCGCCGGATCAGCTGGCCGCGGTCGCGCACGGCGCCGGGCCCGCCCGCATCATCGCCCCGGCGGGTTCGGGGAAGACGCGGGTGCTCACGGAACGTCTGCGCCACCTGATCGTCGACCGGGGGGTCGAACGGGAGAGCGTGCTGGCCGTCGCGTACAACAAGAAGGCACAACTCGAGATGGAGTCGCGCACGACCGACTTCCAGCCCCGGGTCAGCACGCTCAACGCGCTCGGCTACCGGTTGCTCGGCGAATACGACGGTCGGAGCCCGCGGGTGCTCGACGAACGTGAGGTGCGCAAGCTCATCGACGACCTGGTGCCCCGCGGTCGACCCCGGGCGAACACCGATCGGCTCGCGCCGTACCTCGAGGGGCTCACCGCGATCCGCCTCGGCCTGCGGGACCCCGAGGACGTCGAGGCCGAGCGGGACGACGTCGCCGGACTGGCGGAG
>JBBRHS010000051.1:0-12447 GCA_038222385.1 Acidimicrobiia bacterium | reverse complement strand
AGCATCGGCCACTGCCGACGTGACCACCGGACCGAACGGTTCGCCACCGGTCAGTTGACCACGCCGGCCTCATGGAGCTTCGCGATGTCGGCGTCGGAGAGGTCGAGCTCGGCTCGGAGCACCTCGGCCGTGTGCTCGCCGACCCACGGCACGCGGGTCTCGGGGCCCTCGGCCACCTTCGACATCTTCACCGGGTTCCCGGGGATCAACACCGGATCGAGCGGACTGCCGTCGGGCGCGGTGTCGGTGCGGGGCATCTCCACGAGCATGTTGCGGATCGCGACGTGGGGATCCGAGATCAGGTCGGGCGCCGAGTTGCTCGGGCCGGCCGCGATCCCGACCGCGGTGAGCGCCTGCGTCGCCTCGAGCTTGGTGTGCTGCTTCGCCCACGCCTCGACGGCCGGCCGGATCACCGCTTCGAGGTTCGGTGCCCAGCCGGCACGGGTCGCGAACCGGGGGTCGTCCTTCCATTCGGGATGGCCGACGAGATCGGCGAGCTTCTCGAACTGGTGCTCGCGCACGACCTGCACCACCACGTACCCGTCGGCGGTCCCGAAGCCGTCGAGGATGATCTGGAGGCCCTTCCCGGGCTCGGGGCGTACACCGAGCGACCAGAAGTTGGCCACCACGTCGGTCATCGCGATCACAGCGTCGAGCATCGCGATGTCGACGTACTGGCCGAGTCCGGTGGTGTCTCGGTGGCGGAGCGCGGCGAGGATCCCGATCGTCGCGAACAGTGCGGAGGAGATGTCGCCGAGCGCCCCGACCGGGTTCGCCACGGGCGGACGGTCGGGCCCGGCCTTCCACTCGTAGATGCCCGACATCGCCTCGACGATCGACGCGTACGCGGGCCAGTCGCGGTAGGGCGACTCGGCGGCGTCGGCGTATCCGTCGCCGAAGCCGGAGAGCGACACGTAGATCGCACGCGGGTTCTGCTCGGCGATCACCTCGTACCCGAGACCCAGGCGTTGCATCGTGCCGGCCTTGAAGTTCTCCGCGATCACGTCGAAGCGAGGCACCAGGGCGAGGAACAGGTCGCGACCTTCGGCCGACTTCAAGTCGATGCCGAGGCTCCGCTTGCCGAGGTTGTTGCGGAGGTAGGTGGCGCCGACGGCGCGGCCCTCGGGGTCGGTCATCGCCGGGGTCGAACCGCGGCCCGACTCGCCGTGGACCGGGTGTTCGACCTTCACGACCTCGGCGCCGAGCCGCGCGAGGAGTTGCGTCGCGTAGGGGAGTGCCTGCATCTGCTCCGCCGCGAGGATGCGGACGCCGTCGAGCGGCTTGCCGAACCGCTGCGCGTCGGTGTTCGCGATGTCTCCGAGTCGCATGCGCGCCACTCTAGAGAGAAGGAGCGGAGCCGGCGGAACGTAGACTCGGCCGCCGTGGCAGCTGACGGAACCATCAGGGGAGTCATCAGTGCGGGGGGCTACCTGCCCTACCGGCGCCTCCAACGGTCGGAGATCGCGAGGACGTTTGCCGCCGGCGGAAGCAAGGGCACGCGGTCGGTCGCGTCCTACGACGAGGACACCACCACCATGGGGGTCGCCGCGGCGCGCAACGCCCGTCGGGCCGCGCCCGACGTCGAGGTCGGCACACTCTTCTTCTCGACCACCGAACCCGCCTACGTCGACAAGACGAACGCGACCGCGATCCATGCCGCGCTGCGGCTCGACTCCGGAACTCCCGCCTACGACTTCGGCGGTGCGGCCCGGTCCGGGGTCGGCGCGCTCCTGGTTGCGCTGGCCGGGTCCGATGCCGCACTCGTGGTCACCGCCGATCTCCGCACCGGCCTGCCGACCGGGCCCGACGAAGCCGCCGGAGGCGACGGCGCCGCCGCGCTCCTCGTGGGCGACGACTCCCACGGCCCCGTGATCGCGGAGCTGCTCGGCACCGGGAGTGCCACGGCGGAGTTCGTCGACCGGTGGCGCACCCCCGGTGACCGCCGCTCGAAGGTCTGGGAGGAGCGCTTCGGCGAGACGCAGTACGTGCCGTTGGTCGAGCAGGCGTGGAACAGCGCGTTGAAGGCGGCCGCGCTCACGCCCGACTCCGTGGACCGGCTCGTGGTCACCGGCCTGCACGCCCGGGCGGTGCGGGCATCGCTGCGTCGCCTCGGCGTCGACCCGTCGCGCGCCGTCGACGATCTCGGCGCCACCGTCGGCAACACGGGTGCGGCCCATCCCGGTCTCCTGCTCGCGAGCGCGCTCGACCAGGGCGCGCCCGGAGAGGTGATCGCACTCGTGGTGCTCGCCGACGGCGCCGACGTGCTCCTCTTCCGCACCACCGACGCGCTCGCGGGTCGTGACCAGGGATCGTCGATCGCGGGTCAAGTTGAAGCATCGGCCGACGTGCCGTACGGGAAGTTCCTCTCCTGGCGCGGCATGGTCACCGTCGAACCCCCGCGCCGTCCTGAACCGGCACGGGTGTCGGCGTCGGCCGCGAGTCGTTCCGAGGAGTGGAAGTTCGGGTTCGTGGGCTCCCGCGACCCTGACGACGGCACCCTGCACCTCCCGCCTGCCCCCGGTGAACCACCGGCGCCGATGGCCGAGGCCTTCGGAACGATCGCAACGTTCACGATCGACCGGCTCGCGTACTCGCCGAGCCCGCCGGTGGTGTTCGCCGTCGTCGATTTCGACGACGGTGGCCGCTTCCCGTTGGAGCTCACCGATGTCGACCCCGACGACGTGCAGATCGGCGCCCGCGTCGAGATGACGTTCCGCCGGTTGTTCACCGCCGACGGCATCCACAACTACTTCTGGAAGGCCAGGCCCGTCCGATGAGCTCCAACGGGATCAAGGACCGAGTCGCGATCGTCGGCATGGGGTGCACCGCGTTCGGGGAGCGGTTCGACCGTGGCCTCGACGACCTCATCATCGAGGGCGCGGGAGAGGCGTTCACGTCGGCGGGTATCGACAAGCAGGACGTCGACGCGTACTGGTTCGGCACCGCGCAGAGCGGGATGAGCGGCATCACCCTCGCCCGTCCGCTGCAGCTCGAGGGCAAGCCGGTGACCCGGGTCGAGAACTTTTGCGCGACCGGCTCCGAGGCGCTGCGCCAGGCCGCCTACGCGGTGGCCTCGGGCGCGTACGACATCGCGATGGCCGTGGGCGCGGAGAAGGTGAAGGACAGCGGCTACGCGGGGCTCAATGCGTTCCCGGTCCCGAGCGACGGCACCGGTCGCACACTCACCGCCGCCGCGATGTTCAGCATGGTCGCACCGGCGTACGCCCAGAAGTACGGCGTCGACGAGGACCAGATCAAGGAAGTCCTCGCGCGCATCGCCTGGAAGAACCACTTCAACGGCGCCCGCAACCCCCGCGCCCAGTTCCGCAAGGAGATGAGCATCGAGACGATCTGCGCGTCACCGCGGGTCGCGGGACCGCTCGGGATCCTCGACTGCGCGGGCGTCGCCGACGGTGCTGCCGCGGCGATCGTGGTGCGGGCCGAGGACGCGTACCGCTACACCGACCGACCGCTCTACGTCAAAGCGCTGTCGTTCGTGGCCGGCAACGGGTCGGGACTCTCCGACCCCGCCTACGACTACACGCACTTCCCGGAGGTCGAGACCAGCGCGGCCGACGCGTACGCGCAGGCCGGGATCACCGATCCCCGCCACGAGCTGGCAATGGCCGAGGTGCACGACTGCTTCACCCCCACCGAGCTGGTGCTCATGGAGGACCTCGGCTTCGCCGAGCGCGGCACCGCCTGGAAGGAGGAGCTCGCCGGGTCGTTCGACCTCGGCGGCGACCTCCCCGTCAACCCCGACGGCGGCCTGAAGAGCTTCGGCCACCCGGTCGGCGCGTCGGGGCTGCGGATGCTCTTCGAGTGCTGGCTCCAGCTGCGCGGCGACGCCCCCGAGGACCGCCGGATCGGCAACGACCGGCCCCTGGCTCTGACCCACAACCTGGGCGGATACCCGGGCGAGATGGTGTCGTTCGTGTCGGTGGTGGGCCGGGATCTGGGGTAGGGCAGAGGTCCCCGGCTCAGATCTGGCGCGCCCGACTGGTAACCTCGGCTGTTCACCGGGCGGTTGGCGTGCGGTGGACACACGTACCGGAACAGTCCAGGGAGCAGCACCGACATGGCAACAGGCGTCGTCAAGTGGTTCAACGCAGAAAAGGGTTACGGATTCATCTCGCGTGAAGATGGTGACGACGTGTTCGTCCACTTCTCCGCGATCCAGGGCGACGGATACCGCTCCTTGGACGAGGGTCAGAAGGTCGAGTTCGACGTCGCGCCCGGTCGCAAGGGCGAGGAAGCGCAGAACGTACGGGCGGTCTGACCAGCGGGCATCGAGATAGAGGAGGCCCGCGGTGGCCAAGAAGAACCGGGCGACATTCGCGAAGCGCGAGAAGGAACGGGCGCGCTTGTCGAAGCAGGCCGAGAAGCGCCAGAAGCGTCAGCAGACCCCCGACCCCAATGCGGCCCAGATCCCGGGCCCGATGCCGATGATGGCGATCTTCGCCGACGAGGCCGACGAGCCCCGCGTCGAGGTCGACGAGTACGGCAACGTCACGGTCGTGGTCGACGAGGTCGCGCACGCCGGCGACGCACCGCGGGAGCCCTGAGCGAAGCTCGGGATCCCAGTGCTCTCGTCGTGGGACGACTATCCGGTCCATCAGGTCGCGGAGACGATCCGCCACGCCGGCACGAGTGACCGCAACTTCTACGACCGGTACTACTTCAACCTGCACGGCTCGACCGACGAGCTGTTCATGGTCATGGGGATGGGCCAGTACCCCAACCTCGGGACGCAGGACTCGTTCGCGTGCGTGCGCCGGGGCGACAAGCACCGCGTCGTGCGCGCGTCGAAGCGGCTCGACGACCGCATGGACACGTCGGTCGGGCCGTTCCGGGTCGAGATCATCGAGCCGCTCCAGAAGGTGCGGTTCATCCTCGAGCCGACCCAGCACGACCTGGCCTGCGACCTCACATGGGACGGCGCGATCCCGGCGTTCGAAGAGCCCCGCCAGTACATCCGCAAGTTCGGCCGGGTGCTGTTCGACACGATGCGCTTCGCCCAGACCGGATGCTGGACCGGCACCCTCGAGGTCGCCGGCGAGACGATCGCCGTCACCCCCGACCGCTGGAAGGGCACCCGCGACCGCTCGTGGGGCGTGCGTCCGGTCGGTGAGGTCGAGCCGCCCGGGATCCGGGGTGAGGCCGGCCAGATGGCCGGGCTCTGGAACTACGCGCCGATGCAGTTCGACGACTTCTCGATCCTCTACATCGTGAACGAGGAGCCCGACGGCTCCCGCCCGATGAACGAAGCGGTGCTGATCTGGGCCGATCCCGACCGGGAGGCGGAATGGCTCGGCACCCCGGTGTTCGAGCACACCCTCGACCCGGGCACCCGCATGATCTCCAAGCCGTCGGTCCTGCGCTTCCCCGACGCGCCGCGTGGCGCGTTCGCGGTGGGGGTCACGCCGTTGGTGCACAACTACATCGCGGTCGGCACCGGCTATGGCGTCGGCGACGAGTTCCGCCACGGCATGTACGTGGGCGATCTCGTCGTCGAGGCCAAGACGTGGGACATGGCCGAGCTCGACACCTGGGCCTGGTACGGCATCGTCGACCACGCGGCGCGGTTCGTGATCGAGGGCGGCGACGCCGACGGGGTCGTGGGCTACGGCCTCCACGAGCACGGCGTGTTCGGCGAGTTCCCGAAGTTCGGCCTCGCTGACGGTGCCGCCACCGCCTGAACTCCGCTCGGCTCAGGCAGTCTCGACCGCGACGTTGTCGGCACCGTCGGTCGCGTCGTCGTCGGTGGGGTCGGGCACGCGGCCGCCCGGCAGCAGGAGCGACGCGAAGAAGGCGATCACCATCACGCCCGACATGATGAAGAACACGGTGCGGCACGACTGCGCGAAGTCGAGTTGCACCGCCGAGAAGATCTTCTGCGTCTGCGCGTTCGTCGCGTTCGCGAAGCCGCTCGGCGACCCACCGCCCGATTGCGAGAGCGACTGAGCGACCGCGTCGGCCTGCGCCTTCGGGATGCCGAGCCCACCGAGCGACGACTCGATGTTCGACCGGTTCTGGGTGATGAGCACCGTGCCGAGCACCGCGAGCCCGAGGCTGGCGCCGTAGTTGCGCACGGTCTGGGTGATCCCGGTCGCCTCGCCGTAGCTCAACCGGGAGGCCCGGTTCACGGCGTCGGTGTTGGCCGGCCCGAGCATCAGACCGATCCCGGCGCCCGCGAGCACGATGAAGTACCACTGCGACCCGAGCGACAGGTCGGTGAGCTTCCACGCCCACAGGCCGAACCCGACCGCACCGATCAGGTTGCCGAGCAACACCGCGGGCCGGGCTCCGACCTTGTCGAGGATGCGCCCGCCCACCTGCGCAGCCGGCGCGAACCCGGCGAAGAAGATCAGCAGGTACGTCCCGGCGCTCGAGGCGCTCATGCCGAGCGCGATCTGGGAGTACATGCTCGCGAAGAAGAACACGGGGACGAACACGATCTGCGAGATGAACAGCACGATGTTCTCGACCGCGAACGACCGGTTCCGGAAGATCCCGATGCGGATGAGCGGCGACGCGACCCTGGTCTCGAACACGACGAACCCGGCGAGGACGATCAGGCCGCCCACGATGCAGCCCCAGGTGAGCGGGCTGCTCCACCCCCACACCGACGCCTGCTGCAATCCGAGGATGCTGAGCCCCATCCCGGCCGCGATGAGGATCGCGCCCCGGATGTCGAGCTTGGCCGGCTGGTACGTGTCGTCGGGCTTGGCGATGATCGTGAGGACGATCGCGATCATCGCGACGGGCACGTTCACC
The DNA here is from genome assembly GCA_038222385.1 of Acidimicrobiia bacterium. GTDB lineage: Bacteria > Actinomycetota > Acidimicrobiia > IMCC26256 > JANYLB01 > JANYLB01. The sequence goes on along the minus strand of JBBRHS010000051.1, from coordinate 5,670 downwards.
CAGAAGATCGCCCGCCACGTCCACTCGCTGAGGTAGCCGCCGAGGAGGGGACCGAGGGCCGTCAGTCCGCCGGCGACGGCGAAGAAGATCGCCAGGGCCCGCCCGCGTGCACGCAGGGGATAGGCGCTGACGACGATCGCGAGCGCTGCGGGATACATGATCGCGGCACCGGCACCCTGGATCACGCGGAACGTGATCATCCACGCTTCGGCGATGCTGCCTGTGGGTGTGAGCCCGCACATCGTCGATGCGGCCGCGAACACGACCACGCCGATGAAGACCATCTTGCGGTGGCCGAGCGTGTCGGAGAGGCGACCGCCGAGCGCGAACAGTGCCGCGAGCGCCAGCAGGTAGCCGTTCACGACCCACTGCACGCCCGTCGAGCTGAGCGCGAGCTCCTTCTGGATCTCCGGGATCGCGATCGAGACGATCGTCATGTCGATGAACGTCATCGACACGGCGAAGATCATCGCCGCGAGCACGAGCCCCTTGCTGGTCTGCCTGGCTGTCATGGCGCCCCGATCGACCGCTACCGGAGAGGAACGTACCCGCGCTGATGGTCGGGGACGCGGACTACCGGACGCGGTCGCTGGGGTCGAGGGTGAGACCGCGGAGCAGGAACACGAACGTGGTCACCACGAGTACCGCGACGCCGAGGATCGCGGCCGACGCGGCGAGGTATGCGGTGTTGAGGTCGAGCGCGTCGAGGCGATCGGACCGCACGGCCACCGCAACCGTCGCCATGCCGATGAACGACACCGCGAGCGCGGCTGCAGCGAACGCGGCGAGGACCGGGCTGAGCATCGGTGGCGCCGCGGCGCTCGACCCCTGTCTGCGGACGAGCCGGGCGCGGGTCGCCGCGAGCCAGGCGGCCGTGACCGTGGCCCACACCAGCACGAGCAGGTAGCTGCCGATCGCGTCGCTCGGGCGGTGCCAACCGAGGAGGAGCACGGCCTCACCGATCCCGACCGCGTAGGCGCCGCCGATCACGGCGACGAGTCCCCGGGCGCGCCGGGGGGTGACGAGCACCGCGGCGAGGGCGAGCGACATCGCGACCGTGGCGTGGCCACTCGGATACGAGTTGTTGACCGATCCGGAGTCGATCGTGGCGAGCAGGTCGGGGCGGGTGAGAATGACCCGCTTGAGGACCTCGGCGCTCACGTCGGAACCGAAGACGACGAGTCCGGCACCGACCGCGAGGTAGAACCGGCCGCGGCCGAGCGCGACGAGCACGATCCCGCCACCGATGAGCGCGACCGAACCGACGCTGATCGTGGTGAGGAGGTCTTCGGTCGCCTTCTCGACACGGGGTCGATCGACCTGCGCGCCGCCCTCGAGCGCGGTGGCGTCGAGGCGCTGGCCCCACTCGGTGTGCACCGCGACGAAGTACACACCCATGAACAGCAGCGCGGCGAGGGTCGCGACGACGAGCAGCGATCGGACGCGGGTCTCGGGGACCGAGCGTTCCAGGAGGTGCGTGCCGGTCACGGCTGCGGGTCCGTGGTCCGGTGCCCGGTTGCGCCGGGAGGCCCTCCCGCCGGAGACTGCGCGCCGTGGAGTTCAACCCGTTTTCCGCCGACTTCTTCGACGACCCCTACGAGACCTACGGCTGGCTGCGCGACCACGCGCCCGTCTACCACAACGAGCAGTACGGCTTCTGGGCCCTGTCGCGCTACGCCGACGTGGTCGCGGCTCATCGCGACTGGAAGGTGTTCAGCAGCACCCACGGGGTGACCATCGATCAACTCACCGATCCTCGGCCGGTCACGGTCAACGACAGCATCATCTTCCTCGATCCGCCCGAGCACGAGCGGCTTCGTCGGCTGGTGAGCCGGGTGTTCACCCCGAAGGCCGTCGCCGACCTCGAGCCCCTCACCCGCACCGTCGTCGGCGGGTACCTCGACGAGATCGGCGATGCCGACGAGTTCGACGTGGTGGCCGATCTCGCCGCGCCGTTCCCGGTCGAGGTGATCAGCGCGATCCTCGGGGTTCCCGAGGGCGACCGTCAGCAGATCCGGCACTGGGTGGACGACATGCTCCACCGCGAGCCCGACGACCCGAAGCCGACCCGGGCCGGAATGGAAGCCGGACTCAACTGTTCGCTCTACCTGCTCGAGCTCGTACAGGAGAAGCGGCGTCACCCCAGCGACGACATGCTCTCCGCCCTGGTGGAGGTCGAGGTCCCGGCCGACGACGGTTCGACCTACCGGCTCGACGACAGTGCGGTTGCTGGCTTCGCGACGCTGCTCGCGGGAGCCGGGAGCGAGACCGTCACCAAGCTCGTCGGCAGTGGGGTGGTGCTGTTCGCGCGGAACCCGGCGGAGTGGCAGAAGGTCCTCGACGACGCCGGCGCGCTCGCCGGTGCGACCGAGGAGATCCTGCGCTACTGGGCGCCGTCGCAGTATCAGGGCCGGTTCACCCGGGCCGAGGTGACGTTGCACGACGTGACGATCCCCGAGGGTTCGCCCGTCTTGCTCCTCACCGGTGCCGCCAGCCACGACGAGCGGGCGTACGCCGATCCCGACCGCTTCGACATCGACCGTCCGCTGCAACTCTCCGTCGGCTTCGGGCACGGCATCCACTCGTGTCTCGGAGCGGCGCTGGCCCGGCTCGAGAGTCGCGTCGCGTTCGAGGAGATCCGCAACCGCTGGCCGCGCTACTCCGTCGACGAGTCGGGGCTGCGGCGGGTGCAGATGGCGAACGTCGCCGGCTTCTGCAACGTCCCGTTCCACGTCGGCTGACGGGTCTCGATTGCACAGGAACCCCCTGCGAGGTGGTTCCTGTGCAACTCAGAGGAACAGGCCCCAGAAGATCCCGGAGAAGTAGGCGAGGAGCAGCAGCGCCAGTCCGGCGATGACCGCGATCTGCACGAGTCGCTTGTCGCGGCCGCCCCGCCGGTTGATGCCGACGACCCAATGCTGCAGCCGCTCGATCTGGCCCTCGAAGGTGAAGGCAGGGTTGCGGTACTCGGGCTCGGGCGGCGGGTCGGCTGCCGGGCTGGGCGGGTCGGGGTCCACGGTCTCAGGGTATGCCGTCCTGATGGTCGAATCCGCTGCGTCGGCTCGACCGCTCACCGGTTCTTGTCCCGTGGGGGCGTGTCCGCCGGCTCCGCTCCTTCTCCTGGGCCTTCTCCTGGGCCGAACGGCCTATAGGCCGCGACTCGGACTCCGATCAAGCTCGCAGTTCGGAGTCGGAGACCGGGAGAGCGGGCATCTGTGGAGCAGAACGCGATCATCGCCTGGACGTTGGCGGCGCTCGTCGTGCTCGTCGTGGGCGCGTGCACCCCGGTCCAGGCACTGCTCGGTCTCTCCATCGGCTACACCGCGACGCTGGGTGGTCCCGTCGTGCACCGTTGGTACGAGGCCCGGCGCCGCATCTGAGGCTGTCGTATCCGAAGGCGGCCCTCGGCGGCGGTACGATGACGCCGTGCGCAACGACACCGCAACGCCCGTCATCGCTCCCGTGACCACCCCGGTCGAGACGCCCGTCGAAGACCGCGAGATCGAGCGGACCGACGACGGAGACCACGACCGCTTCGCCCACTACTGCCGCAAGGACGACATCGTCCGTGCCACTGTGACCGGCGAGGCCATCACCGCGCTGTGCGGCAAGAAGTGGGTCCCGGCCCGCAACCCCGAGCGCTACCCCGTCTGCCCGACCTGCAAGGAACGCAAAGCCGCCGGTTGGAAACTCTAGGTCTGGTCGAATCCGCTGCGCCGGGTCGATCGCTCACCCGCTTGAGTCCTCTGTCGAGTGTCCGCCGGCTCCGCTTCTTCTCCTGAACAGCCCGCGTCTCAACCGAGCTCGTCGACCACCTCGAGGAGGCGGGCGACGTCTTCGGGCTGGGTGTAGCAGACGACCCCGGCGCGCACCGCTCCGCCGGCCTCGGCCAGGCCGAGTGAGGCCATGACCTCGACCGCGTAGTAGTGGCCGCTCCAGACCGCGACGCGAGCGTCGGCGAGTCGCTGCGCGACGTCGTCGGGGTGGCGGCCGGAGACCGTGAACGCGAGGGTCGGCGTGCGATCGACGAGATCGTGGGGACCCCACACCGTGACGTGGGGCATCGCGAGCAGTCCGTGCAGCATCGGTGCGAACACGTCCATCTCGGCGTCGACGTCGACCTCGGTCAGGAACTCGGCCGCGGCCCGGATCCCGGCGATGGCCTCGAACGTCGGGGTGCCGGTCTCGTAGCGAGCCGGCCCATCGTCGGGAGCGGGCCGGACCTTGTCGGGGTCGAGCCGGGCGAGCAGGTCGGGATCGGCGCAGAGCATGCCGGCATGGGGCCCGTACCACTTGTACGCCGAAGTCGCGAGCACGTCGCAGCCGAGGGCCGACACGTCGATGCGTCGGTGGGGGACCAGGTGGACCCCGTCGACGAACACGCACGCACCGACCTCGTGGGCGGCGGCGACGACGGGTGGGAGATCCGGCGTGGTCCCGAGCGCGTTCGAGGCGCCGGTGATCGCGACCCATCGGGTTCGGTCGCCGATCCGTGATGTCACCGCTTCGGTCGGGAGTCGGCCGCTGGCCGGGTCGAACGGCGCCGTCACCATCTTCGCCCCCGACGCCTGCGCGGCCCGGACCCACGGTGCGATGTTGGCGTCGTGGTCGAGGGCGGTGCACACGATCTCGTCGCCGGGCGCAAGGTCGCGGGCGACGGCCCGGGCGAAGGCGAAGGTGAGCGTGGTCATGTTGGCGCCGAAGATCACCCCGGCCGGATCGGCGCCGAGCATCCGGCCGACGGTGGCTCGCGTCGACGTGACCAGGTCGGCCGTCGCTCCGCTGGCCGCGAAGAACCCGCCGGTGTTGGCGCTCCCGCCATCGGAAAGCTGCTCGTGCATCGCGGCGATGGCGGTGTCGACCATGTGGGTACCGGCGGGGCCGTCGAGCCGGGCCCATCCGTCGGAGAGTGCCGGGAAGCGTCCGCGCATCGGCGCAGGCTATGCGGTACGTTTCGATGCGTGGGTGGAGCATGCGCTCGACAGTTCTGTTCAGCTCCCTCGGTCGCTCGCGTCGACTTCGACGGCGAGGCCCGGGTCGTGTGGATCGACGACCTCGGCGATCACAAGCCCGCCGCGGCGTGCTGCCTGTGCCGCCGCCACGCCGACACCCTCACACCGCCCCGGAACTGGGAGCTCCACGACCTGCGGGCGAAGGCCGAATCGTCGGTCGACCTGAGGGCGGCCGATCGGACCACGGTGGTCACCCTCCGCAGCGAGCCCGCACCCGCGGCGGAGCCGGCACCGGTCGCAGCGGAAGCGGCGGCGGCCTGGTCGCCCCGCCTGTTCGCCTCCGTCGACACCGGCTCGGTGCTCGACGCCACGTCGCCGCTGCTCAGCCGCGCGTTCCACGGCGTCCGCTGAGCCCGCGCTGACCTCCACCTGACCGGCCCGGCGCTTCGGCTCGGGCGCTCCGGTCGGGCGCTCCGGTTGGGCGCTCCGGTTGGGGCCGCGGACCACCCGAGCTGCCGGATGCGTCACACTGTCTGGTTCCTTCAGGGCGCGTGCCCCGGATGCCGATGCCGCTCTTGTGACCTTCCGATCCCTCCTCGCCTGTGCGCTCTTGGCCGTCGTGACCGCGACGGCACTCCCCGGCGCGCCCGCGGGTGCGGCCGAGGCGGATCCGGGGACCACGGCGGGGGCCGGTGCCGATCCGGCGGCCCGGATCTCG
>JBBRHS010000050.1:0-12532 GCA_038222385.1 Acidimicrobiia bacterium | reverse complement strand
GCCCGCGGTGCCGTCACGCGGCGAGCCCTGTACGACGGTCTGGCGGCGGTGTGGTCACTCCGGTTCGTCGACCTCGTCGCCACCCCACCCGACGACGAGCTCATGGCGATCGCAGATGCCGACGAGATGCTCTGGAACCGGTGGGTTCCACTCCAGCGCGAACACCGCGACGAAGGCGAGGTACTCGTCGTCGCGGTGGCGACCCGCCCGACTCGCACGATCGAGCAGCAGGTGCAGTTGCGCTTCGTGTGCGAGGCGATCGAGTTCGTCGTCACGACCGACTGGGACATCGAGCGGGCCGTGCTCGTCTCCTGTCGGGAACCCGTGGTCGAGAAGATCGCCTACGGCCTGGCCAGCTCCCGCCCCGAGCTGTCGGCCCGTCGCGACGACGATCGAGGTTGGTTCCCTCGTTGGGCGATGGTCATCCCCATCGCACTCGGCCTTGCCGCGATCGCCGCGCCGCTCCCGACGCTGTTCGCGACGTTGGTCGTCCTCAACATCCTGTTCCTCGTGCTCGTGCTGTTCAAGGTGGGCGCGTGCATCGTCGGCACGTTCGTGGACATCGAACGGGTGAGGATCGCCGCCGACCACGTCCCCGTCCGCATCCCCGAGACCGCGCTCCCGGTGTACACGATCCTCGTTCCCGCGTACCACGAGGCGAAGGTCGTCTCGAAGGTGATCGAACACCTCAGCGAGCTCGACTACCCGAAGTCGAAGCTCCAGGTGCTCGTGCTCCTCGAACCCGACGACGAAGAGACGATCGCGGCGGCGAAGGCCGCGCAGCCGCCCGACTGGGTGCGCTTCTACGTGGTCCCGCCCGGCGGTCCCCAGACGAAGCCCCGGGCGTGCAACCTCGGGCTCGCGCTCGCGCAGGGCGAGTACCTGACGATCTACGACGCCGAGGACCGACCCCAGCCCGACCAGCTCCGGACCGCGATCGCTGCGTTCGACGACGCCGATCCCGACACGGTGTGCATGCAGGCGCGGCTCAACTACTTCAACTCCCGCGAGAACATCCTCACCCGCATGTTCACGCTCGAGTACTCCGCGTGGTTCGACGCGATGCTGCCGGGCCTCGACCACCGGCGTGTGCCCCTGCCGCTCGGCGGCACGTCGAACCACTTCCGCACCGCGGCGCTGCGTGACCTCGGCGGATGGGACCCCTACAACGTGACCGAGGATGCCGATCTCGGCATCCGGGCCTCGGCCGAGGGCTTCCGGATCGGGACGATCGCCAGCACGACCTGGGAAGAGGGCTGTTCGCAGTGGCAGGCCTGGATCCGGCAGCGCACCCGCTGGATCAAGGGCTACATGATCACCTCGTTCGTGCACCTCCGCAAGCCGCGGCGCCTCGCCGAGGAGCTCGGGTTCCGGGGCATGCTCGGGTTCCTCGCCCTGGTGATGGGGACACCCCTCACGTTCCTCGTCTACCCGATCGTGGTGGGCTTCTGGCTCTTCACCTTCCTCGGCGGCAACGTCGCCGGCCTGCACCTCCCCGCGTGGTTCGGGCCGGCGGCGTTCGCCAACCTCCTGCTCGGCAACGTGTCGATGATGGCCGTGAGCGCGGTGGCCGTCTGGCGGCGTCGTGCCCGCGACCTGGTTCCCTTCGTCTTGCTCAACCCCTTCTACTGGGTGCTCCATTCGGTCGCGGCGTGGCGCGCGCTCGTGCAGCTCGTGCGCTCGCCCTTCCACTGGGAGAAGACCCCTCACGGCATCGTCCACGGTCCCTACGGCGATCACGCCAACGCGGAGCTCCCGGCGGTGGTGCACGGGTTCTCGGAGGCCTGACGTCCGCGTCAGCTCACGCGTCCGCGTCAGCTAACTTCCGGGTCGTGAGCCGACCCGGAGTGCGGTAGCGATGGACTTCGACCTCTCCGACGATCAGGAGGCGTTGCGGTCCGGCGCGCGCGAGTTGCTCGACGGGCTCGCGCCGATCTCGGGCGTGCGCGCGGTGGTCGAAGCCGGTGGTGGACTCGACCGGGACCTGTGGGCCGGGATGGTCGAACAGGGCTGGCTCGGTGTCGCGCTCGCCGAGGCCGCCGGCGGACTCGGTCTCGGATGGGTCGAGCTGGCGGTGTTGCTCGAGGCGATCGGCCGACATGCCGCGCCCGCGCCGTTCCTCGGTCAGGTGCTCGCGATCGACGCGCTCGGCCGCGCCGGCCGTTCCGACTCCGTTGCGTCGTTGCTCGCGGGTGAACGGCTGGCGTGTGTGGCGTGGAGCAAGGCGTCGAGCGCGGTCACCGCATCGGCGGCGGGCGCCGGATGGCAGCTGCACGGCCGCTCCGACCCCACTCCGTTCGCGCCGTCGGCCGATCTCGCGATCGTGGTCGCCGAGTCGCCAAACGGGCCCGCGCTGTTCGCCGTCGAGCTCGACGACGCGACCCGCCCGGGGGCCGAGCCGGCCATGGATCGCACACGGGAGCTCGGTTGGCTGCGATTCGACGCGCTCCCGGCCGAACATCTGGGAGGACGTGATGCCGTCGACGCGCTCGTCGATCGGGGTGCGACCGGTGTCGCCGCAGAGATGCTCGGCGGCGCCGATCGCGTCCTCGAGCTGGCGGTGGAGTACGCGAAGGACCGGGTCCAGTTCGGCAAGCCCATCGGGAGCTTCCAGGCCGTGAAGCACCGGTGCGCCGACATGCTCGTCGACGTAGAGGGGATGCGGTCGTCGGTCTATTGGGCCGCGTGGTGCCTCGCGGCCGACGACCGCGACGCCTCGGTCGCGGCGTCGACCGCGAAGATCTGGGGTTCCGACGCCTCGCGTCGGGTGATGGCCTCAGGCCTCCAGGTCCACGGTGGCATCGGGTTCACCTGGGAACACGACCTGCACCTGTTCCTCAAGCGGGCCCAACTCGACCAGCTCACGTTCGGCGACGCCGGGTACCACCGCGAGCGCCTGGCCGCGCTCCTGCGCCCGCGGGTCGAGGCCGGCGAAAGCATCATCTGACATCTGACATCTGACATCTGACATCCGACTGGCGGAGCAGCGAGAAGGGGAGAGACGTGGCCGATCCGGAACAGGTCGTGCGGGAGTTCTGCGACGCGTGGTCGACCGGCGACATCGATCGCATCATGAGCGCATTCGCTGACGACGCCGTTTACCACAACATCCCGATGGAGCCGGTGGTGGGCACCGAGGCCATCCGCACGTTCATCGAGGGCTTCACCGCGATGGTCGACCGCATCGAGTTCGAGATCCTGCACCTCGCCGTCAACGGCAACGTGGTGCTCACCGAACGGGTCGACACCTTCGTGCGACCGGCGGGTTCCGTCGGACTCCCTGTGATGGGCACGTTCGAGCTCGACGGGGCCAAGATCACCGCCTGGCGCGACTACTTCGACATGGTCCAGGTCACGGCGGCGTTCGGGGGGTAGCGACACCCCGACGTCCCGCCCGCAACATGGGTCGGGCGGCACTTGTGCGGCCGCTCGGCGGTAGGTGAGGATCGCGCCATGGTTGCTGGCGTCGGCGAGTTCGAGACCTATGCATTCTTCCCCGCGGACCACGCCGAGGTGGTCGGCGGGAAGGTCTACGCCAACGGCGCCTTCTGGACCCTCCTGCGCTTCCCGGTCTACCCGCAGATCATCCCGATGGTCTCGCTCGTCGCGGTGCTGTCGGTCCCACCGTTCGCGTTCGGGCGCGACCACACCATCGCGGTCGGCATGATGGACGGCGACGGCGGTGCGCTCGCGTTGAAGGCGGAGGGAACGTTCCGGGTCGACGGCGGCGCCGAGCTCCGTCCCGGGGAGTCGGCAGTGGTCCCGATCGCGTTGACGGTGAACTTCCTCCGGCTCGAGACCGCCGGTGAGTACGCCTTCCGCCTGTTCGTCGACGGCGAGGAGCTCGACCGCTTCGCCTTCCGCGCAATCGAGGTCCGTCCACCCCCCGTCTTCCGCGAACCCCTCGTCTGACGACCCCCTCAACTCCCCCAACCTCGGCCGAGTTCGGCGCGTTCTGGTCCTCTGAGTGCCGAAACGCGCCGAACTCAGCGTGTTGGGGTTCGGGTTCAGTGGGGGTCGGCGGCTCGGGTTCGGAGGGCGGCGCGGTCGGGTTTGCCGGCAGCCAGGGCGGGGAGGGCGTCGAGCTGGACAACGCGTTCGGGGGTCTTGAACTTCGTGACGCCGCGCTCGGCGAACCAGGCCCGGACGACGTCGAGCGTGACGGACCCGTCGGCCACGACGAACGCGCAGACCCGCTCGCCCAGGACGGGGTCGGGGTAGCCGACGGCCACCGCCTGGCGCACGCTCGGATGCGCCTCGAGCTCGTGCTCCACCTCGGCTGCGGCGATGTTCTCCCCGCCGCGGATGATCGTGTCCTTGATCCGGCCGACGATCGTGAGCCAACCGTCGGAGTCGACGTGCGCGAGGTCGCCGGTGCGGAACCAGCCCCGGTCGATCGCGGCGCGGGTCTGGGCGGCATCGGTGTAGCCGACGAACAACTCTGGACCGCGGAGGAGGAGCTCACGGTTGTGATCGAGCCGGATCTCACACTGCCCGACGGGATGGCCGTCGGTGGTGGCGGCGCGATCGGGTGGATCATCGGCGCGACTGGTGGTGACCGTCGGGGCCTCGGTCGAGCCGTAGGTGCGCTTGACGTGAGCTCCGAGCGCGTCACGCGCGGTCTCGACGAACGCTGCAGTCACGCCCGCGCCGCCGCTCGACACGAGTCGCAACGGGGCCACCCGTTCGGTCGAGAACCCCGAGGCGGCCATGAGGTGCACGAAGAACGTCGGCGGCCCGATCATGAACGTGATGCGCTCCGACGCGATGAGGTCGAGCGCGCGCTCGGGATCCCACTTGTCCATCAGCACGGCCTTCATCGGCACGACGCCCGGGATCAGCACCGCGTTGAGCAGCCCGGAGATGTGCGCGAGCGGTGCGGGCATGAGCACGGCGTCGGCGCGGGTGAGGCCGTGGACCCGGGCCATGGTCAGCGCCTTGTGGGCGAGGCCGCGCTGGGTGTGCAGCGCCGCCTTGGGCTCCCCGCTCGAGCCGGAGGTGAAGAGCGCGACCGCGAGATCCGACGGACGGGCCGCCGACCGGGTGACGGGCGCTGCCTCGAGGAGCCGCTCGAATCGGGAGCGCCCACCCCGTACGTCGTCGGGGTGGAGCACGAGGCGCGGTGAGAGCACGCCGAGCATGCGGTCGACGTCGGCGGCGCCGGCCTGGTGGTGGACCGGTCCCGCGATCGCGCCGAGCCGCCAGCACGCCCGGTAGAGAAGCGCGGCTTCCTCCCAGTTCGGGAGTTGCCAGGCGACCACGTCGCCCCGGCGCACGCCCTCGGCGCGCAACCCGCCCGCGAGCGCGCCGACGCGGGCATCGTCGTGAGCCTGGGTGATGATCGCGTCGAGTGACGGGATGTTCCACGCACCCCTCGGCTCGCGGTACGCCTGACCGAGCGGATGGCGGTACGTCGGGTGCAGCCGACGCGATGGTTCCCGACTCACACGAGCGGGTCGCGCCAGCCTGCGCTGGTGGTCCGGCGGCCGGCGAGCACATTGGTGCCCACGAAGTTGCGTTGGACCTCGACGGTGCCGGCCCCGATGCACAGGCCGCGGATGTCCCGGTAGACGCGCTCGACGGGGTACTCACGCGAGTAGCCGTAGCCGCCGAGGCACTGGATCGCCTCGTCGCACACGAACTTCGCTGCGAGGTTGGCGGCCGTCTTGGCCATGGCGGTCTCGAGCGCGGGGGGCGTGCCATGGGGTCCGGCGAGGTGCACCGCCCGCAGGAGCAGCAGCCGAGCCGCGTCGAGTTGCGTGGCCATGTCGGCGATCTTCCACTGCAGGCCCTGCAGCGCGGCAAGCGGCTTGCCACCGATCGTGCGCTCGTTCATGTACCGGACCGCGTATTCGAGCGCACCCTGCGCCGCGCCGACGCACATGGCCGCGTTGCCGCACCGCTCGTGGTTGATGTGGGCGATGAGCGACTTGAACGACTCGGTGCTCGAAGGGTCGCCCGGGAGCAGCACGTCGCCGGGTTCGACGCGGACGTCGTCGAAGGCGAGCTCGGCCTCGCTCGTGCCCCGCAGACCCATCTTCTCGTGCGTTCCCGCGATGGTGACGCCCTCGGCTCCGAGGTCGACGACCACCGAGCCGATGCCCTTCGCGCCCTCGCTGCCGGGGAAACGACACCACACCAGGCACGCGCGTGCCTTGTGTCCACCGGTGACGTAGTTCTTGTACGCGTTGAGCCGGTAACCCTGACCTTTCGCAGTCGGAGGGCCATCCGGTGTGAGCTTGGCGCGCATGTGGTTGACCGCGGAACCGGCTTCCGTCTCGCTGATGCCGATCGAGAACAGGGCCTCGCCGCTCGCGGCCATCGGGAGCCAGCGCTCCTTCATCTCGTCGTTGCCGAGATGTTCGATCGCGCGCGGCGGACCGTTGAACGTGAGCTGGGCGAGGATCGCGCTGCTCACGTCGGCGCGGGCGAGCTCCTCGAGCACGATGGCAGCCTCGATGTCGCCCATACCCATACCGCCGTAGCGCTCACCGATCGTGATCCCGAAGAGATCGGCCTTGCGGATCGCGTCCCACGACGCCTGGGGGAACTCCTCGGTCTCGTCCCACTGGCGGGCGAGCGGCGCGAGGTCGCGGTCGGCGACGTCTCGCGCGAGCGCGCGCAGCGACTGCTGGTCGTCGGTCTCCGCGAAGGGGTCGGTCCCGGCTCCGTCCACAACTGACATCGGCGTCATGGTAGGTCGTAGCATGAGCCGTGCGCGCTCCCCGCTCCCGACCACGCGGTCTGTGGTCGTCGCCGACCTACCTCGCCTTCCGGTACCCGGTGTTCCGGCGTGTGTGGGCGGCCGGGCTGGTGTCGCAGCTCGGTGACTGGATGCAGATCGTCGGCCGCTCCTTCCTCGCGTACGAGCTCACCGGGAAGGCCGAGTCGGTCGGGATCGTCTACTTCGCCTCCTACGCACCGCAGCTGATCTTCAGCCTCTGGGGTGGGGTGCTCGCCGATCGGTTCGACCGGAGGAAGTTGCTCATCGCGACCCAGGTCGCGCAGCTCGTGGGGGCGATCGTGTTCGGGGCGATGGTGTCGACGGGGGCGGCCGACATCGTCACCATCTCGGCGCTCTCGTTCTTCCTCGGGATCGCGTTCATGCTCGCGATCCCGGCCCAGCAGGCCCTCACGCCCGCAGTCGTGCCCCGCGAAGGGTTGACGAGCGCGATCAGCCTCGGGACCGCCACGAACTCGATCGCCCGCGTGATCGGGCCGCTCCTGGCCTCGCTGCTGATCGGTGCGTTCGGCGTGGAGTGGGTGTTCTGGCTGAACGCGGTGACGTTCCTCGCCGTCATCGGCGCGTGGGTCGTGACCCCGGTTCCTCGGCACGCGCCGATGGCCGAGACCCGCAGCCTCGACGCCATGCGCACCGCGATCCGGTACGTGCGTGACACCCCGTCGGTGAAGGTGGTGATCGGCTCCACCGCGTTCCTGATGCTCGTCGGCATCGTGTACCAACCGCTGGCCGTCGTCTACACGACCGAGGTCCTCGCCGACGGATCGTCGTCGCTCGGCCAGAGCTACTACGGATGGCTCCAAGCCGGGATCGGACTGGGCGCCGCCGTCGGCATCCTTGCGTTCGCGGGGATCGGACGCCGCCGTCCCGCGGCGACGTTCGCGGGCACGGCCCTCGCGTTCTCCGCGACGCTCGCGGTGCTCGGGCTCGTGCAGCAGGTCGTCGTGGCGTTCGTCGTGATCTTCGTGGTCGGCGCGTTCCATTTCGCGAACATCGCGGTTGCGCTCAACGTGGTGCAGCACGAGGTGCCCGACGCGTTGCGGGGCCGGGTCATGGCGATCCAGATGACCGGCCTCGTCGGAGTCGTGCCCATCACCGCGCTGCTCGGTGGACTCGCCGCCGACGCGTGGGGGATCGGTCCGACCATGACCGCCGCCGGACTGATCTGCTTCGGGTTCTCGCTGTTCCTCCTGCGCTGGGTGCACGCCATCACGGCCCACGACTACCCCGACGAGGCGCCCGAGACCCAGGTCGCGATCGCCACCCTCATCGAAGAAGAGGCGTAACGGCCCGGCGGGCACGGGGGCGCCGGGGCACGCGCCCGGCTCCGGCGGTAGCCTGCGGGGCAAGACGGTCGGCGACCAGGAGGAACCCCCATGCAGGACCGCGACAAGCTCTACATCGACGGCGCGTGGGTGCCGTCCACCGGCACCGACACGATCGACGTGATCAACGCCGCGACCGAGGAAGTCATGGGCCGGATCCCCGAGGGGACCACCGACGACGTCGACCGCGCGGTGGCCGCGGCGAAGGCCGCGTTCGGCGGCTGGCGCGACACCCCCGCCGACGAGCGCGCCAAGTACATCCTGCGACTGCAGGAGGGTCTCGCGGCCCGCATGCAGGAGATCGCCGAGGTCATCACCGGCGAGGTCGGGATGCCGATCACGTTCTCGAACATGATCCAGGCCGGTCTGCCGACCGCGGTCATGGGCAGCTACGTCGAGATCGTCAACAACTTCCCGTTCGAGGAGCAGATGGGTTCCTCGCTCGTGGTGCGTGAGCCCGTCGGTGTGGTCGGCTGCATCACACCGTGGAACTACCCGCTCCATCAGATCGTCGCCAAGGTCGCACCGGCGCTCGGCGCGGGCTGCACCGTCGTGCTGAAGCCGAGCGAAGTGGCACCGCTCAGTGCGTTCATCCTCGCCGAGATCATCGACGACGTCGGCCTGCCCGCGGGCGTGTTCAACCTCGTGACCGGCACCGGACCGGTCGTCGGCGAGGCGATCGCCCGCCACCCCGACGTCGCGATGGTCTCGTTCACCGGTTCGACGCGCGCGGGCAAGCGGGTCTCGGAGATCGCGGCGGAGTCGGTCAAGCGGGTCGCGTTGGAGCTCGGCGGGAAGTCGCCGTTCGTCATCCTCGACGGCGCCCCGATCGACGACGCGGTGACGGCAGGCATCGGCTCCTGCTTCATGAACTCGGGTCAGACGTGCATCGCCTGGACCCGCATGCTCGTGCCCCGCGCCCAGCACGACGAGATCGTCGCCAAGGTGAAGGAGATCGCGGAGGGGTATCCGGTCGGCGACCCGACCGACCCCGCACACATGGGTCTCGGGCCGCTCATCTCCGACACCCAGCGGACGCGCGTCCGCAACTACATCCAGCAGGGCATCGACGAAGGGGCCACGCTCGTGACCGGTGGCGTCGAGGCACCCGAAGGGCTCGACACGGGCTACTACGTGCGCCCGACCGTGTTCGCGAACGTGAGCAACGACATGACCATCGCGCGGGACGAGATCTTCGGACCGGTGCTCTCGGTGATCCCTTACGACCCCGAGGAAGAAGCGATCGAGATCGCGAACGCCACGATCTACGGGCTTCACGCCGGCGTGTTCGGCCCCGACCAGGAGTCGGCGATGAGGGTCGCGCGAAAGCTCGATGCCGGCCAGGTCGACATCAACGGCCAGAAGTTCAACCCGGTCGCGCCGTTCGGTGGCTACAAGCAGTCGGGGAGTGGTCGCGAGCTCGGACGGTACGGCCTCGAGGAGTACCTCGAGGTCAAGTCGCTCCAGCTCTAGCCTTCACGCGTCCGGTCCGTCGACGTCTTCTTCGTCGACGACCACGTCCCAGCGGTCGAGGCAGTCCTCGCACCGGTAGACGAGCACGTCCCCGGGCTCGAGCACCTCCTCGGGCCCGGGCGGCTGCACCAGATGCGCGCGCCCGCCGCAATCCGGGCAGGTGATGATCGCGGCGATCTCCATGCCGGTGATCCTACGGGTATGTGACGACGCCGCTCCGGCCGCGGGAGAACGATCTCAAGTCGCCCCGCCGAGGCACCGAAAGATCGTCTCAACGGGAGCACAACCGCCACCCCGGGAACCATCGAGGTGCTGGGAGTACGGGTGCACAGCCAGAGACACACGAGCGCCGGCAAGCGCGCCGTTGCAATCGTCGCCGTGTTGCTGATCGCGTTCGGGCTGGTCGCCCGCATGGTGAGCCCGGCCGGGGCGCTGCCCGACACCGCGCCACCCGAACTGCACGGCGGAACGTTGCTGGAGACGAGTGTCGTCGCCGATGCGCCGGCCGACGCCGACCGGACGCTCCACTTCACCGCGTCGTTGTCGGACAACACCACGGGAATGCAGTACGCGTACGCGCAGTTCCTGAGCCCGACCGTGAACCAGTACTTCACCGTGTCGTTCTCGGTGCCCTACGCGGGGGCGATCATCACTCCCGTCGACGTCCCCGGACAGGCGACGTTGCCGCGCTACGCCGAGGCCGGAACGTGGACGTTGCAGTCGTTCTCGATGATGGACGTCGCGACCAACCAGGTGACGCTCCCCCCCGCCGCGGTCGCGGCCACCGGGTTCCCGACGACGTTCCTCGTGACCGGGGTCGACGACCTCGTCGACCCGGAGGTCGTGCCGGCGTCGAGTCAGATGCTCCCGGGTACGCCGATGCAGGGCGACGCGGCCGACCCGGCGTTGCGGACCTTCACGATCGAGACCCGCCTCACCGACGACCTCGCGGGCGTCCAGTGGATCAGCGCCGCGTTCACCCTGGGCGGCCAGTGGGTGTACCCGAGCTTCAGCCGGACCGCGGGCACCGAACTCGACGGCACCTGGGTCGGCGCCGTGACCGTACCCCGCTACGCGGCCACGGGGACGTGGCAGCTCCAGAGCCTCTCGCTCGGTGACCGTGTCAACAACCAGGCGAGCCTCGACGCGACGCAGGCGGCCACGGCCGGATTCCCGACGACCTTCACCGTGACGGGAGCCGATGATCTCGTGCCCCCTGCGCTGGTGACGTTCGACTTCGACCCGAAGACGTTCAACACCGTGGGCTGCGCGACCCCGGTGGAGATCACCGCGCACATCACCGACGCGGTCGCGGGGACTTCCTACTTCCAGGCCAACTTCAACGGTCCCGGCGGTCAGTACCGGGGCGCGGGTCTGTCACTCATCAGCGGGACGACGAACGACGGCATCTGGTCGGGTTCGTTCACGCTGCCGTTCGAGTCGGCCACCGGAACCTGGACGCTGGGCAACGCGTACGGCGCCGACGCCGCCGGCAACCAGGTGAACTTCTCGACGTCCGACCTCACCACCGCCGGGTTCCCGACGACCTTCGAGGTCGTCGCCGGAACCGGTGAGGTGTGCATCTCACCCGACCTCACGCTCCAGGAGGGTGGGTCGTCGGGGGCCACGACCGTGAACATGACGACCCAGCCCGCGGCCGACGTCGACGTCGTGTTGGCGCAGACCCCCGGCGCGGGCGCGTCGCCGGGAACGCAGTTGTCGTTCTCGCCCACGACCGTGCACTTCACGCCCGAGAACTGGAACGTTCCCCAACCCGTCAACGTGAGCGCGCTCGACGACGACACGACCGAATCGAACCCGCACACCGCGATCATCAGCGGGGTCGCGACCAGCGCCGATCCGATCTTCGACGGGCAAGCTCCGACCGCGACCGTGACCATCCAGGAGCAGTCGCCGACGCTCGGAGTCACGGCGACGCCGACGGCCGCAAACGGGATCGACGGCTTCTCGACCACGTGGTCGTTCACCTTCTCGAACACCGGACCGGGCGACGCCAGCAACGCCGGCTTCGCGGTGACGGTGCCCACCGGGAGCACGGGCTTCACCGTCGTGGGGTCGCCGTCGATCGACAACGGCTTCGGCTGCACGACATCGTCGAACCCCGGCACCACCGTGTACACGTGCACGCGCGGTGTGCCCCTCGCCGCTGGGCAATCGGCGACCTTCACCCTCAGCACCGTCGCCAACGGCTCCCCGGGCGACACACCGACGATCACCGCGGTCGGGACCGCCGATGCGACGCCGTCCACACCGGCGTCGACCGCGACGGCGATCGCGACCATCGACATCCCGATCTTCAACCTCCGGGTGACGAACCAGGCCGACGTGGCGCAGCAGGAGCCGGGTGGGCCGGTGAACTGGACCGCCACGGTCGAGAACACGAGCACCGACGGTGAAGATGCAACCGGCACGGTCCTCACCTTCGACCTCCCGGCCGGCCTCGACCTTGCGGGCGCGCCCACGATGCCCGGCTACGCGTGTGCGCCGGCCACCGGCGCCGGACCTCTCACGATCACCTGCTCGGGGGGACCCGCACTCCCGGTCACCGAGTCCGTCTCGATGAACGTGGCGACGACCGTGAACGGAGGCATCGGCGCATCGTTGGCGACGACCGCGGTCGCGACCGCCGACCAGCTCGACTCCGATCCCTCCGACGACTCGGCGACCGATTCGGTGTTGGTCTCCGCGATCGCCGACATCTCGACGACCAAGACGGTCTCGGATGCGTTCGTGGAGTCGGGCGACACCGTGACCTGGACCGTCACCGCCACCAACACGAGCTCGACGAGCCCGGCCACGTCGGTCACGATCACCGACAACCTCCCGCCCGGGTTGTCGCCGGGCAACATGATCGCGCCGCCCGGGTTCGGCTGCTCGACCACGCCGTCGTCGGTGCAGTGCATGGTCCCGGCGCTGCTCGCGGGCGCCTCCGCGATCCTGCAGTTCGACACGGTGGTGAACGGTGGCAGCG
>JBBRHS010000049.1:0-12786 GCA_038222385.1 Acidimicrobiia bacterium | reverse complement strand
CGCGGATCCGGAAGTTCTCGCTCGACCGGGTGTTCGACGAGTTGGAGTGGTCGGCGCGCAACGAGATCGACATCACCTCGATCGCCGACGCGAACTTCGGCATCATGGAGCGAGACGTCGAGATCGCGCAGAAGATCGCCGACCTCAAGCGCGCCTACGGGTTCCCCCGCACCGTTGCGACCAACTACGCCAAGAACACGGTCAAGCACCTGCGCAAGATCATCGAGATCTTCGCCGACGTCGAGATCCTGACCGAAGGCGTCGTGTCGCTCCAGTCGATGGACGAGCCGACGCTCAAGATCATCCGGCGCTCCAACATCAAGCTCGAGAAGTACAACGAGATGGCGGGCGAGTTCCGGCGCAGCCGCCTGCCGCTCGCGGCCGACATCATGATGGGCCTGCCGGGCTCGACACCGGCGTCGTTCCACCGCGACCTCCAGCAGTGCAGCGACCGAGACGTACGCGTGCGAGCGAACCCCACGCAGCTCCTCCCGAACAGCCCGATGAACGACCCCGAATACCGGGCCGAGTACGCCATCGTCGCGAAGCCGGGCGAGATCCTGCGGGAGACCTCCACGTACACCCGCGCCGAGTGGGACGACATGGACAGCCTCCGTCGCGCGTTCTACATCTTCGACAACTGGGGCGTCCTCCGCTACGTGTCGCGGTTCGTGCGTCAGGCGACCGGGATCCACGAGGTCGACTTCCACGACCGCGTTCGCACCGACGTGGGTACCGACCCGAGCTCGTGGCCGAGCATCGCGACCGTGCTCCAGACCCTCGAGAGCTACATGGCCCCGCCCGCGAGTTGGAGCCTCTTCGTCGACGAGATCCATCGATACGTCACGAGCCGCCTCGGGGTGTCCGACGACAGCGCGCTGCGGACCGCACTCACGGTACAGCTCGCGCACCTCCCGGCTCCGGCCCGGCAGTTCCCCTCGACGATCACACTCGAGCACGACTTCGGCGCGTGGCAACACGCGCTGCTCTCCGCCCGCGAGACCGGCCATCGCGACGACTGGGAACTGGTCGTGCCCCACCTCTCGACCTACCCCGCGGCCGAGCTGACCATCTCCGACCCGAACGACATCTGCAGCACCGACGTGGGCAAGCCGATGGCGCTGCTCGCGATGTCGTTGCGGAGCTGGGAGCTCGACTCGCCGATCGCCCGGCCCCGCCTCGGCGCGGCGACCACCGCCGGCATCTGACCCGCTCAGGCCGATTCGGCCACGCGGTAGTTCATCGTGAACAGCCGGCGCCTCGCCCCGCCCTGGAAGCTGGCGTGCAGGGTGCGGAAGTTCGTCACGATCAGATCTCCCGGCTCGAGCTCGAGCGTGACCGACGGGATCCCGTCGATGCCCACGCCGAGGAGATCGGGGATCTGCTCGGGATCCTTCACCAACTGGCGGAACAAGGCCGCCGTGTACGGGCCCCCCAGGTGCGAGCCGGGGATCACCCGGAGCGCGCCCGAGTCGTGGCCGAGCGGATCGAGGTAGAAGAACGCCTTGATGTGCTTGGCGTCGGCGGCGGCCCCGTAGGCGTCCATGTGCCAGTAGACGTTGCAGTTGAAGAGGTTCCCGTCGCTCTCGGCGTATCCGTAGCCGTTGCCCACCAGCGCGCGAGCCACGGCGTCGAGGCGCGGGTCGCGGCGCAGCCACTCGAGCTTCTCGCTCCGGTCGACGAACGCGGGGATGATCCACCGGGTCTCGCGCTGGAACTCGGGGTCGTCGGTGCGGTGGTACTCGTTGTCGGGGTCGAGGAGCTGGGCCTCCTCCCGGTCGAAGACCTCTTCGAACCCCTCGCGGATCCGGGGCATGTCGTCGGCGAACCAGCCCCGCAGGACGAGGTAGCCGAAGGTCTCGAACCAGGCCACGTGCTGCGGCGTGAGCTCCAACTGTCGCAACGCCTCGGGCATGCCGCGGACGGTAGCACGGGGGTCGAGGAGCGGCCACCGTTCGTGGCCGGCCCCGGTGGTTGCTCTGATAGGGTCGGCTATTCCGCGGATACGCCGAGCAGGGATGGGGGGCTCACGTGGGCGAAGAGACGCCGTCGCAGCCACAGTCGTTCGTCACCGAGGTGCGTGGGCTCGCGCCCGGATTCCTCGTCGGGTTCGCACGACCGTTCGTCTCGAGGAATAGCGAGAACACCTCCGACAACCGCGCCCGCTTCCCCCACATCGCCGGGCTCGGCCTCGCCGACGCCGAGCCCGACCTCCTCGCCTTCGTTGCGGCGCTGAGCGCGGCCGACGACCGTACCGTCGAGGAGACGATCGAGACCACCGCCGACCGCCTGAACGTGGACCGCAAGCGCCTTCGTCGCTTCGCGAACAACCTCAACAACACCGGCTACCTGGTCGAGAACCCGCCACCGGCCCGGTGGCCCGGAGCTCCCGTCGTCGTCTCCGAGCTGCCGTTCCCGCTCGCTGGCGACGAGTGGCTCTTCGTGCCCGAGGCCTCGAGCCTCGTGGTCGACGGTGGCGACTTCCTCTGGTTCGACCACGACGGCGACCTCCGGCTCCGCCTGACGGTCGAAGAGATGTCGGTCACCCGACTCTTCGGTGAGCCGCACACCGCAGACTCCGCGTGGGACGAGGCCTCGGAGCAGCACCCACCGGTCATGATGTCCCGTGCCGGCTTCGACGAGTTGCTGGCGCGGCTGCACGCGAGCGGGCTCCTGCAGACGACCGCCGCGGTCGACCACGAACGCAACGCGTTCGCGCCGGTGGAGCGCAACTCCCGCGAGATCATCTTCGAGGCGACGCTCGAGGCGGTGGCCGAGTTCCGCGAGACGGTGATGGCCCGGCCGGGCCGTCGAACGGCAGTCGTCCCGGTGAACGACGACCCGAACATGGCCCCGCTCTCGTTGGGCCTCCTCGTCGCCTACGCGCAGGAGCTCGACGGTGGCCGCCTCAAGGAACGGTACGACTTCGTCCCGCTGTTCCTCACCGACGATGCTGCGGTGCTCGAGTTCACGGACCAGCCGGCGATCTTCCTGTTCTCGAACTACATCTGGAACTACGAGCGCAACCTCAAGCTCTCGGCGATGCTCAAGCAGGCGAACCCGGCGGGCATCATGATCCACGGCGGGCCGAGCACGCCGAAGTACACCGCCGACTGCATCGAGTTCTTCGTCGAGAACCCGCACGTCGACGTCACCGTCCGCGGCGAGGGCGAAGCGACGTTCGCGGCGCTGCTCGACGCGCTCGACGAGAACGATCTGACCGATCTGTCGGTGCTCGAGAGCGTCGCGGGTCTCAGCTTCCGGGGACCGAACGGTGTCGTCGACAGCGAGGACCGGGATCGCATCGCCGACCTCGACACCATCCCGTCGCCCTACCTGCTCGGCCTCTTCGACGCTTTCGGCAAGGCGCACAGCGCGGCCGTCGTGGAGTCGAACCGCGGCTGCCCGTACGGATGCACCTTCTGCGACTGGGGCTCGGCAACCCTGTCCCGCATCCGCAAGTTCGACATGGATCGCGTCAAGGGCGAGCTGGAGTGGTTCTCGAAGAACGAACTGCTCTTCGTGTCGCTGTGCGACGCGAACTTCGGGATCTTCGAGCGCGACGTCGAGATCGCCGAGTACATCGGCGCGATGAAGACCAAGTACGGCTATCCGAAGACGGCTGCGCTGAACTACGCGAAGAACACGATGAAGCACCTGCGCAAGATCATCAAGATCTTCTCCGACGCCGGCCTGACCATCGAGCCGACGGTCGCCCTGCAGACGACCGACGTCGCGACGCTCAAGGTCGTCCGCCGGTCGAACATCAAGCTCTCCCAGTACGACGAGCTCGCCGATGGCTTCCGACGGGCCGGGCTCCCGCTGGCGACCGACGTGATGATGGGCCTGCCCGGCGCGACCCTCGAGGCGTTCCGCGGCGACCTCCAGGCGTGCACCGACCGCGACGTGAGGGCCCGGTGCAACCCGACCGTGCTCCTGCCGAACAGCCCCATGAACGATCCGGCCTATCGCGAAGAGCACGGCATCAAGGCCCGTCCCCACGAGATCATCATGGAGTCGAACACCTACACCCGCGAAGACTTCGACGAGATGAACCGCATCCGGCTCGCGTTCTACGTGTTCGACAACTTCGGGGTGCTCCGCCAGGTCGCACGGTACGTGCGCAGCGAGACCGCCATGTTGGAGGTCGAGTTCTACGATCGACTCAGCCGTGCCGCGGTCGACGATCCGCTGCGGTGGCCCCTCGTGGCCGCACTCATCAAGATGATGAGCAACAACCTGGCGCCGCCCGCGAGCTGGCAGCTCTTCCTCGAGGAGGTCAAGCAATTCGTCGTCACCGAGCTCGGTATCGAGCCCGGGAGCGCGCTCGATACCGTCTTCGAGGTCCAGCTCGGCCATCTCCCCGCGCCCGCCCGGGTGATGCCGCAGACCCTGCACCTCGCCCACGACTACGTCGCCTGGCACGACGCCATGCTCACGGCCCGATCCGAGCACCGAGACGACTGGGACCAGTACACGCCGCGCCTCGCCACCTTCCCGCCGGGCGAGATCAAGATCAGCGACCCGGGCGACGTCTGCGGGACGATGGTCGGCAAGTCGATCGTCGTGATGGCCTGGAGCATCCTCGGCTGGGACATGGACTCACCGGTGTCGCGGGGCCAGCTCGTGGCCGCGGCCGGATAAGGAAGGCACGGAGACATGCCCCTCCAGTTCTTCAACCTCGACATCGAGACGACGAACCGGTGCAACGCGGACTGCTACTTCTGCCCGCGTGACCAGACTCCCCACCAGGGCCTCATGTCGGTCGAGGCGTTCGACCAGTCACTCGCCCGAGCCGTCGAGTTCAGCCACATCGCTCGCGAGCAGTTCGATTCGTACGTGAAGATCAACCTCTGCGGCCTCGGCGAACCGCTGCTCAACAAGCACACTCCCAGCTTCGTCAAGAAGGTGCGCGACGCCGGCTTCGAGTGCAGCATCTCCACGAACGGCTCCCTCCTCGACGAGCAACGCTCCGAAGCACTGCTCGCAGCCGGGATCCAGGGCGCCGAGATCAACGTCGGTGAGGTCGACGACGACTACGAGAGCATCTACGGCCTGCCCTTCGAGAAGACGTGCGAGAACGTCGTCCGGTTCTCGGAGATGGCCGGGGATCAATGCCAGGTGCGCATCGTGCTGGTGAACCACCGCCGCGACGCGCTCCACATGAAGAAGATGATGGAGTTCTGGCGCAGCAAGGGGATCCGCCACTTCATGCCGTTCGACATCATGAACCGGGGCGGCTCCCTCTTCGTCGACGAGATGCAGTACGACGCATTCGCGGAACGGGCCGAAGCGGTGTCGTTGTTCGCCGAGCGCGGCGTCCAGCCTGTCTGCGCGGTGCCCTTCACGCTGTTGTTCATCGGGTACGACGGTCAGTACTACCTCTGCTGCTCCGACTGGAAGAAGGAGGTCGGGCTCGGGAGCGTGTTCGACACCTCCATCGGTGCGGTCACCAGCGCCAAGATGGCCCACGTGAGCACGGGCGAGCCCATCTGCAAGGCCTGCAACCACGACCCGATCAACCAACTCACCGATGCCCTTCGAACCGCCACCGAGACCGGTGTCCGCGACGACGCCGCACTCACCCGCCAGATCGACGGCATCGTCGAGTTCGACGCCATGGGGCGGAGCATCGCGGCCCGGCTCGAGACCGTCGAGCAGCAGCACTTCGTGACCCCGGCGCGGCGGCTCATCCCGGTGACGGCCAAGGCCGACACATCCGAACGCTGACCGTCGAGCGTGGCCGGCATCAGCGAGGTACTGCTCGCGGCCGATCCCGGCACCTCGGCTGAAGCGAGCACCGACGAACGCCGACGGTGGAACGAACGCGCCGCGCTCATCGTGTTCGTGCTCGCGGTCGCAGTCGCCGCGTACGCGCTCGTCTTCCACCTCGGGCGGCACTTCTGGTTCAACGGCGACGAGTGGGAGTTCCTCGTCGACCGCGACGCCGGTCGGCTCGGCGATCTCCTGCGACCCCACAACGAGCACCTGACGCTCCTGCCGATCCTCGTCTACCGGTTGCTCTGGAACGTGTTCGGACTCCGTTCCTATCTCCCCTACCAGGTCCCCGTGATCGCACTGCACCTCACCGCGGCGGTCCTCCTGCGCGTGGTGATGCGCCGGTCCGACGTCAACCCGTGGATCGCGACCGCGGCCGCCTCGGCGTTCCTCCTCTTCGGGCCGGGCGAGGAGAACGTCATCTGGGCGTTCCAGATCACGTTCACCGGTTCGCTCGTGTTCGGCCTCTCGCAGCTCTTGCTCGCCGACCACGACGGTCCGTTCGGACGTCGCGACTGGATCGCCCTCGCCATGGGTGCTCTCGGCCTGTTGTGCTCCGGCTTCACACCGATCACCGCGGCGGTGGTCGGCGCGGTCGTGCTCGTTCGGCGAGGTTGGCGCCCGGCACTGTTCCAGACGGTGCCCCTGGCCGTGCTCTACACGTCGTGGTGGGCGTTCGTCGGGCCGGACCAGATCCGGGACCCCTACGGTCGATCCGCCGACCTCGGCGAGATCCTCCGCTTCGTCGGGACCGGCGTGGCGGCCAGCTTCGAAGGCCTCGGAGGGTCCGCGCTCGTGGGCGGGATGTTCGGGGTGGTCCTCGTCGGGGGACTCCTGCTCGCCTGGCTGCCGCTCCCGCGAGGCGTTCGGCTCCGCCAGGCGATCATGCCGCTGGCGCTCTTCGTTGCCGGCCTCGTGTTCCTCCTCATCAGCGGGTACGGGCGGTGGTGGATCAGCGACGACGTCGGGAGCTCGAGCCGCTACGTGCATCTCGTCGCGGCCTTCACGCTGCCCGCGTTGGCCGTGGCGTTCGACGCGCTCGCCCGTCGGTGGCGCTTCGGTGTACCCGTCGCGTCAGTAGTCCTCCTCGTGGGAGTCCCCCACGGCATCGGCGAGTTCAACACGGTGCCCCCGTTCGACCGCGCCTACTTCGACGGCCGACGGGAGCTCATCGCTGCGCTGGCGCGGTCTCCGTACCTCGACGAGGTGCCGCGCTCGACCCGACCTGATCCGCTGTGGAGCGGCGACCTCGACGCCGGTTGGCTGCGCGACGCGCGGCGCGACGGCAAGCTCCCCGACCTCGAGAACCCGGCCGACGCGAACGACCCGACGTTCCGCTTGCGGTTCGGGCTCGCCGTCACCGACGCGCCCGTTCCTCGGAAGTCGGAGTGCTCCGAGATCCGGGGGCCGACCGACGTGTCGCTCGACGCCGGCGACGAACTCGGCGTGAAGGTCGGGCCGTGGACCGAACCGAAGGACGGGTGGTTCTTCCAGCAGTCGTACACCGTCCAGCTGCTCGACGACGGCAGGCCGGTCGGCACGCCGCTCCTGCTGCACCCCGACAACGGCCACCTGCTGCGGGCCCAGCTCGACGACCTCGACGTCCGCTTCGGTCTCGCCGCGGGCACCGAGGCGCTCGTCCTCTGCCGCTGAACGGGACCGTCGCCGTGGCTGGCCGACCCTTCAGCCGCTCGCCCCACACAGGAGCAGCGGCTGCTCCGGGTCAGCGGCGGTGAAGCGCAGCGTCAAGCCGTCGGCCTCGATCTCGAGCGTCTCGCCGAACTCGGTCTTGTAGATGTTGGTCCCGACGACTCGGTCCTGCTCGTCGAGCGCCGACACGACAACGGCGTTCTGCACGAAGAAGTTGGCGTCGGGGCCGGGCTCCGCGCCGAAGCGCACACCGAAGCGGTCACCCTTCTCCGGCTGCAGCACCACTCCCTCCGGGTACGTGCGGCAATCGGCGTTGCCGGACGGGCGGTCGAGCTGCGCGATGCTCAGCAGGTACTGAATGTGCCGCTCGACGATCGGCGACACCGGTCCCACCGAAGGAACGTCACCGGCCGCGGCGGCGGCTCGAAGCCAACCGATGGTGAACCACGGATTCGGTCTGACGTAGCCGGGAACCCGAGAAGCCATCGGCGCTTGTGGCATCGAGAGCACGAGCGCCTGCTGGTTCCGGAAGTACCGGGCGTCGAAGCTCGTGTCGTCGAAGACCGTTGCGTTCCGCACGCCCGCGACCATGAGCAGGCCGAACAGGAGCGGGGTGAGCAGCCGCCACCGGCGTATGAGCGCATCCGTGGCCACCGCGAGTGCGGGCAGGATCAGCGCCGCGAGGATGTAGAGGTAGCGGCTCTGGGAGTCGGCGGTCGGGGTCACGTACCAGCGCGTGATGCTCGTACCGACGAGGAAGAGCAGAGCGCCGGCCACCAGCGCAGTGGGCACGATCAAGCGCCGGCGGGGTCGGTCGACGGTCCAGGCGAAGACGGCACCGACGACGAGGACTCCGGCGAGGATCAGACCCACCGGAGCGAACCCGCCGATCGCGACGAACGCGCCGCGTATGCCTGACCACACGAACGAGAGGACCTCGCCGGGTTGCGCGCTCCGATCGTAGGGGTTCTCGATCCCGCCCGGACTCGACGCGAGGAACCAGAGGGAGTAGAGACCTGCGAGCGGCACCACATGGAACGCGGCCACCTCCCAGCCCCGCCGGGCGAAGGTCGACAGGCCGACGACTGCGACCATGGGCAGGGCCACTCCGGAGCACATCAGCGCGGCCCCGCCGGCCAGGAGACCAGCGACGTCGCGTCGATCGAGGCCACCGTCGTGGTCGCTCAGGATCAGCTGCACGAGCCCGAACATGAACGCGCCGACGAATCCGATCTGGAACGCCCACAGGATGTTCTCCTGGCCCGGGCCGAACAGGAGGAACAGGGCGGCAACAACCGTTGCCGTCCAGGATCCGACCCCGGCTCGTCGCATGACGACGCGCAACAGGAACGCCGTCGTCAGGTGGGCCGTCACGACGACGATCTGGTAAGGCAGGTAGCTGCGGAGGCCCACGGCGTTCCACAACCCCCGGTAGACGAGCACCGGGATCGTCACCCAGTGCTCACCGTGCGACCGGAACACGTCCCCGAGATCGCCGCCGTCTCGCTCGGCCAGAAAGCTCCACTCGTCGCCGAAGAACCACCGGTCGCGTCCGATGACGAACAGGATCACGAGCATGGCGACCCCGGAGAACGCCACGAACACGACGCTCGGCGCACGCGCGCGAACAGCTCGTACCGCCGAGTTGACTCCGGCTCGGGTACCTCGATGCTCGTTCTCGTCCGACGGCTCCGCCGTGAGCAGATCGATAGAGGAGGTCAAAAGACCAGTGGTATCCAGCGCTTGGGATCGGGATAGGTCGACGGCGCGAAGAACCAGCTCTCGAAGCCGTACCGACGCTCCGTGAAGTCATCGCTCGCGTTCGTCTGGTGGAGGAGGAACTGGTCGAAGATCGCGGCGTCGCCCGCTTCGAACACGGGTGAGCTCGCGGGCACCTCGCTCGTGAGGCGGGCGACCTCGTCGGTGCGGGCGCTGTACCCGTCGACGCCCTCGGTGCCGACGGTCCCCACGAGGCCGTCGAGACGCCGTGGCCACATCGTCAAGCCCGGGGCGACGTCGCCACAGCGCGAGACCGGCACCCAGACGTTCAACGTCCGCGCGTCCATCCCGTAGACCGCCGCATCCTGGTGCCATCCGCCGCGGGCATCGGGTGCGAGACGACGATGCGCGAGCTTCACCATCGAGAGTGCCGGCGGCTCGTCGAAGTACTCGGCGACGAGTCGCTTCACACCGCACTCGCCGAAGGCCTCGAGGAGCTCGAACAACAGGCGGGGCGAATCGGGGACGTAGCCCGTCCCGCCCGCCATGATGTAGGCGCGTGTCTGGTTGGTGAGCCCGTAGGCGTCGGTGTCGAGCGGGTCGTACCAGGCGACGTCGCGTTCCTTCCGCTTCGACGCCCGGAACCGGTCGATGGCCGCCCAGCTCCGGTCGATGCCCTCGTGGAGCCGCTCGCACCAGGCCGGCGAGAGCAGCCCCCGCACCACGAGTCCGCCGTGGTGACGGATCGCGGACCGGATGGTGAGGGCGTCGAGATCCGCCATCGCGACTTCGGGGATCACACCGACCCCCTCGAAGAGGTCGGGAACCGGTGCGTCCCAGTCGATCGTGGGGCCCGACCGGTCCACCTCGGGCCACGCCGCGTTGCGGAGTCGCACCAGCTCCCGTTCGACGATCGGGTCGGCGTGGGCGCGGTTCGCGGCCGTGAGCTGCTCGACTGCCTCGAGCGCCGCCCCCGCGAGCGCGAACTCTTCGGCGCGGGCGAGGAGCGACTCGACGTTCGTGGCCGTCATCGCCGGGCTATGCGGCCGGTTCGCCCGTCCGCTCCCGATAGTTGATCGAGAACAGGCGCCTTCCGGTGCTGCCGTAGTAGCTGGCGTGGATGCTGCGGAAGTCCCAGACGACGAGATCGCCGGGTTCGGTCTCGACTGCGATCGACGGGATGTCACGCGCATCGACGCCGAACCAGTCCTCGATCGCCGTCGGTTCGCGGAACCCTCGGCGGAGGTCGGTGGCGAACGATTCCTGGAAGTGGTGCGATCCGGGGATCACCCGGATGGCCCCGGAGTCGGCTCGCAGCTCGTCGAGGTAGAACGACAGCTTCACGTGGTGGATCGCCATCGGCGCGCCGTAGGTGTCGGAGTGCCAGAAGCTCTCGCAGTCGAACAGGTTGCCGTCGCTCTCGGCGTACTCGTGGTCGGGGCCGAGGAGCGAGGTGACGATCCCGACCACCCGCGGGTCTTGGCGCAGGGCGTCGAGCCTCGGGTGCTTGGTGACGAACTGCGGGATGATCAGGCGTCGCTCCTCGCCGTGTAGCTCGACGTGGGTCTCCATGCGCGGGTGGCCTTCGGTGGCGAAGACTTCGGCGAACGCCTCGCTGATCTCCCCCACGTCATCCCGGAACAGTCCCGGCAGCTTCAGGAACCCGAAGGTCTCGAAGTACCGCACCTGTTGGTCGGTGAGGCCGGTGAGCGTGCCGGTGTCGTTCGCGGTCATCAGCTCGCCTGGACCGGGATGTGGCGACGGACCGCGAGGTCGGCGGGCGCGGGGACCGGCACGCCGAGCCGGTTGATCACGTCGTGCACGACGACGTTGTCGGCCAGGATGGACTCCATGACCGCGTCGCCTGCGGTCGGGTCGGCCTGGCCTTCGTCGATGGCCCACAGCTCCTCGGTCAGCTTGTTCAGCGGATCGAGGTTGCACGTCTTGCAGACAGGATCGCGGCTGACCACGTACTCGAGCTTCTTCTCGGTGACCGACATGAACGACTCGTCGAAGACGCTCCCCATGGGCGTCTCCTTCTTCCAGTCGGAGCAGCAGAGGTAGTACTGGCCGTCGTAGCCGATGAACAGGTAGCCGAACGGTGCCCCGCAGATGGGGGTGCCGCCCTTCGCCTCGAGGCGCTCCCGGGCGATGTCGAGCTGCGGCAACGACTGGTACTGCATGTGGTCGACGAACAGCGCGCCACCCCGGTTCATGATGCCGTAGGTGTAGAACTGCGTGATCCCGAGGTTGCGCCAGAAGCGCTTCATCGACTCGATGTGTTGCGCGTCGCGGTGGTGGTCGACCAGGACGATGTCGACCTCGCACTTCCCCTTCGCCATCTCCGCGAACCGCGCCACGTTGTCACGCGTCTTCTCGAACGGCATCTGGTAGACCTTCTCGTACTCCTCACCCTGGTCGCCCGCGTTGATGAGGATCTTCTGGAGGCCGGCTTCGAGCAGGGCCGTCGCCCGTCGTTCGTCGAGCAGGGCCCCGTTCGACGAGATCCCGACGTCGAAGCCGGCGTCGCGCACCTTCCTCACCCAGGCGGGGGTGTGCTTGTTCAGCAGCGGCTCGCCGAGGCCGCAGAGGCTGATCCGGACCGTGGCATCGAGGCGGTCCCGGGCGATCTCGCGGTACTCGATCGCCCGCAGGAGCGACTGGTCGAACACCTCGGGACTCATCAACCCCTCGTGGGGCGTCTGGTCGCGCGGGCAGAAGTGACACTTGGCGTTACACCGGTTCGTCACCTCGATGTCGACCGACAACTCCATGTGCGACTCCTTGTCGTGGCGCGTCGCTCGACTGGGCGGACCCGCACCACCGAGAGTGTTTGACGTATAAGGGTAGCCGACCCCCGTCTCCGTTGTCACCGCTCGGTCCGACCCGGGATCCCCACCGCATCTGCGAAATCTGCTGCTTCGGGGCGCCCCGGGGCGTCGGGCGCACCGCGCTACGCTCGGTGGCCTTGCCGGGCTCGGATCTCATCACCAGGGTCGACGCGCTCGAGGCCGAGGGGCGCCTGCTCGAGGCAGCCGACGCCCTCGGCGAGGGAGCCGCGCCCGACGACCTCGCGGTGGCGCAGCGCCTCCTGCGCCTCCGCTACCAGGCGTTCGCGCACCTCGACCGCCGCGGCGGCCCGTCGCAATGGCCCCCCGACCTGCCGGACCCGTTCCCGACCACCGACGGCCTGCCCGAGCTCGACCGTGACCGGCTCACCTCGGCCGCGGTCGGCGGGTCGATCCTCCACCACGGCGCCGCGGTCGTGCGCGGCCTCGTTCCGGCCGATGAGGTGCAACGCCTCGCAGGAGGCATCGAGCGGAGCTTCGCCGGGATCGACGCGTGGAAGGCAGCCGCCCCCGCGAGCGGCACCGGCTCGCCGTGGTTCGTCCCGTTCGACGCACCGGGCGAAGAGAAGCCGGCGATGCGGGAGTGGGTTCGTTCGGGCGGCGGCGTCTGGGCCGTCGAGTCACCGCTGGTCGCGTGCCACGTCCTCGGGCTGTACCACTCGATCGGGTTGCGGGGCGTCCTCGCCGGCTACTTCGGTGAGGCGCCGGCGGTGTCGCTCGAGAAGCTGAC
Source organism: Acidimicrobiia bacterium (assembly GCA_038222385.1). Lineage (GTDB taxonomy): Bacteria > Actinomycetota > Acidimicrobiia > IMCC26256 > JANYLB01 > JANYLB01. Next base: position 60 of record JBBRHS010000049.1, on the reverse strand, counting down.
CCTCCGCAAGGTCGGACCCGACACGATCCCCTCGTGGCACCAGGACGGCGCCTTCCTCGG
>JBBRHS010000048.1:0-12827 GCA_038222385.1 Acidimicrobiia bacterium | reverse complement strand
GGCGTCGGGCGTGACGACGAACTCGGCCCGCACGACGAGATCGGTGTCGCCGAGGTCGGACGTGCGGTACCCGAACGCGAGCGCGTCGGCCGGTCGTTCCGTCGGTCGACCGTCGGCGGCGAGATCAGCCACCCAGGCCTTGAGCAGCACCTCCCGGGTCTCCCGGCCGTGGCCCCCGGCGTTCATCCGCACCGCACCGCCGACCGAACCGGGGATGCCGACGAGGAACTCCAGGCCGGAGCGGCCCGCCGCAGCCGATCGTCTCGCGAGCACGGGGAGAGCGACCGCACCACCCGCGACGACGGTGTCGGCCCCGACGGCGGTGTCGTTGATGGAGACGTCGTCGAAGGAGCCGCCGAGCACGAGCACGAGGCCGGCGAAGCCGGCATCGGCGACGAGAAGGTTCGAGCCGCGCCCGACCACCAGCACCGGGGGTCGCCGGTCTGCGACGACTTCGGCGACGGCCGCGAGCTCCGCCTCGGTCCCGACCTCCACCAACGCGGCGACCGGACCGCCGAGCCGGTAGGTGACCAGCTCCGCGATCGAGGCGTCGGCGGTCACGCGGAGGCCGCGGGTCGCGAGCGCCTCGGCGAGCGTCGTGAGCGCCATCACCCGGCCCGCCTCACGGCAGCGAACCTCATGGGCCGGCCCTCGCCACGAGCTCGTCGGGCAGGGTGGTCAGATCGCCCGCGCCGAGCGTGAGCAGGAGATCACCCGGTCGCAGATAGGCCGGGATGCGGTCGGCCAGCTCGGTCCGGCGGGGGAAGTAGGCGACCGGGAGGCCAGGGTGCGCGTCGAGCACCGCCCGGAGGAGCAGCCGACCGGACACGCCGGGGACCGGGGCCTCTCCGGCGGAGTAGACGTCGGTGAGGATCAACTGGTCGACACCGTCGAACGCGTCGGCGAACTCGTGCCAGAGGCGGCCGGTCCGGCTGTAGCGATGCGGTTGGAACGCCACGACCACCCGGGGCCACCCGCTCTCGCGGGCGGCGCGGATGGCCTGGACCACTTCACCGGGGAGGTGCGCGTAGTCGTCGACGAGGGTCGCGCCCGCGGCCTCGCCCCGGAACTGGAACCGCCGCGCCACCCCACCGAACGCGCCGAGCGCACGGGCGATGTCGTCGAACCCGAGCCCGAGCTCGGAGGCCATCGCCGCGGCGCCCGCCGCGTTCAGCGCGTTGTGGCGCCCGGGGACCGGGAGCGCGATCGCGCCGAGGACGTCGGTGCCGCGGTGCAGCGTGTACCGGCTTCCCACCCGGCCGGGCTCGTAGTCGGTGATCCGGTAGTCGGCATCGTCGGACCAGCCGTAGGTGATCGGGCCCTGACGGCCCGCATCGTGGCGGCCGGCGACGATGTCGCGCAGGATCGGGTCGTCGGCGCACACCACCTTCAGGCCGGGGACCCGCGCCAGGAAGTCGGTGAAGGCCCGGACCATCGTGTCGAAGTCCCCGTAGTGGTCGAGGTGGTCGGGTTCCACGTTGGTGACGATCGCAGCCTCGACCCCGAGCTCGAGGAACGTCCCGTCGCTCTCGTCGGCTTCGACCACCATCCACTCACCGTCGTCGAAGGCGGCGTTGGTACCGACCTCGTTGACCTCGCCGCCGATGATGAAGCTCGGATGGGTTCCCGCGCCGCGCAGGATGAGCGCGAGCATCGACGACGTGGTCGTCTTGCCGTGCACCCCTGCCACCGCGATCCCCCGCGTGGTCGCGACGATGGCCGCGAGGACCTCGGCGCGGCGCAGCACCGGGATCCCGGCGGCCTCCGCGGCGCGGACCTCGACGTTGGCGCGCGGCACTGCAGTCGAGATCACCACCGCGTCGGTGTCGGTCGGGACGTTCTCGGGTGCATGACCCACGAAGACGGCGACTCCGACCAGCCGGAGCCGGTCGAGACCAGGCGACTCCTTGAGGTCGGAGCCGCTCACCTGATGGCCCATGCCGGCGAGCACGAGCGCGATGGCGCTCATACCCGCACCGCCGACACCCACGATGTGGATCCGGGTCGGTTCGATGAGGGTGAAGGGATCAGTCGACACGGGCCACCGCTTCGACGAGATCGGCGAGCCGTTCGGCAGCATCGGGCCGCCCGAGCGCACGCGCGGCCTCCCCCATCGCCGCGCGGTGCTCCGGATCGGCGAGCAACGAGGTGAGCTCACGGTCGAGCCGGGTCGCGTCGCACTCGGCGTCGGTCACGAGGAGCGCCGCGCCCGCGTCGACCAAGGTGCGTGCGTTGTGCGTCTGGTGGTCGCCGGGAGATCCGGGGAGTGGCACGAGCACCGACGGGACACCTGCGACCGTGAGCTCGGCGACGGTGCTCGCGCCGGCCCGCCCCACCACGATCGCAACCCGCCCGAGGAGTCCGGCGACGTCGTCCTCGTAGGCGATCAGCTCGTAGTCGAGCAAGTCGTCGGCGCGCCGCAGCTCCTGCAAGCGCTGGGTCGATTCCTCGACGTGGGTGGGACCGCACACATGGTGCACCGCGACATCGGTGCGGTCGCGCCAACGGTCGTAGAGGCCGAGCGCGGCGCGGTTCACCGTGCGGGCACCCTGGCTCCCGCCCATGAACGCAACCAGTGGTGGGTTCTGCGGATGACGCTCGACAGTGCGGAGCTCGGCCCGGACCGGGTTCCCGACGAGGGTCGCGCCCCGCAGCGCGGTGGTGGGCAGGGAGGTCGCGGCGCGTGCACCGAGCGCCACCCCGATCCGGTTCCCGAGGCCGGGTGCGGCATCGCGGTCGGGCACGACCCTGGGCCGGCGGAGCAGACGCGCCGCGACCACAGTGGGGAGCGCGGCGTAGCTGCCGAACCCGACGACGACGGCGGGGCGGAGGCGGCGGACCAGACCGACCGCACGGAACGTCGCGACGAGCGCCTCCCACAGCGTGACGAGATTGGCGAGGGTGAGCTTGCGCTGCAGACCGCGTCCGGGGAGGAGGTCGACGACGTAGCCGGCTTCGGGGACGACTGTCGCCTCCAGGTGGCCGCGCGCGCCGACGAAGCGGATCGCCCTGCGGTCGTGGCCGCGCTCGACCAGGGCGTCGGCGAGCGCGATCGCCGGGTAGAGGTGACCGCCCGTTCCGCCTGCGGCCACCAGTGCGAAGACCTCGGGATCCTCCGTTGTGGTCACCGGCTCCCCAACCCGGACCGGGAGGCGGCCTTCCGGGTGCCGGTCGGCTTCGACGACCTGGCGGTGGATCCGGACCGGGTCGATCGCGCACCGGCCGGCGCCTCGTGCCGCGCCACGTTGGCGAGGATCCCGGCCGCAGCCATCGTGAATACGAGCGCCGACCCCCCGAACGACACGAACGGCAGCGGGATGCCCGACACGGGGAGGAGCCCCACGACGGCGCCGATGTTGATGACGGCCTGGCCCACCACCCATGCGGTGATGCCCGCGGCGACGAGCATGCCGAACCGGTCGGGCGCCCGGAGCGCGGCCCGGGTTCCCAATACCGCGAACGCGCCGAAGAGCGCGACCACGAGCAAGCAGCCGAGGAGGCCGAGCTACTCGCCGATCACCGCGAAGATGAAGTCGGTGTGCGCGTTGGGGAGGAACATCCACTTGGAGCGACCCGCCCCGAGTCCGACTCCGGTGAGCCCACCGCTGCCGATCGCGATCAACGACTGCGTGATCTGGTAACCGGTGTTCGTCTTGTCTTTCCACGGATCGAGGTACGCGAACATGCGCGCCCGTCGGTAGGGCGCGGCCATTGCGAGCCCGGCCGAGAGGACGACCACCGCCGAGGCGAGCGCGATCAGGTGCCGGGCGCGGATCCCACCCGCGATCAGCACGGTCGCGACGATGATCGTGAGCACCATCGTGGAGTCCATGTCGGGTTCGAGGAGCACGAGTACCGCGATCACCGAGAACATCAACAGCACCGGGACGAGCACCCGGCGCCAGTTGGCGAGCTCGTGGTGGCGCCGGGTCAGGAGGTCGGCGCTGAACAGGAGGATCGCGAGCTTCGCGATCTCCGACGGCTGGAAGCGCCAGGCCCCGAACCCGAGCCAGCGGCGTGAGCCCGAGACCTTGATCCCGATGCCGGGGAGCAGCACGACGAGCAGCAGGACGCCCGAGATCATGAGCAACGGGACGGCGAGCGTCCGCCACCGTCGGTAGTCGATGCGGCTGCCGACGACGAACGCGACGACACCGAGCACCGTCCACAGCAGCTGTCGCTCGAAGAAGTACCACGCGGATCCGTAGTTGTTCAACGAGCTCACCGACGATGCCGAGAGCACCATGACCACGCCGACCAGGTTCAACACCGCGACGGTCGTGAGGAGGAGGACGTAGCCGCCGGGCCGCCGACGGCCGGCCTGGGACCAGCCGGCCCGGAGCGCGGCGAGACGCCTGTTCCCGAGTCGGGGAAGGGTGATCGCGCTCACCGCGCGCACCGATGTCGGTTTGGGGGGGTGATCGTCGCGTCGCTGATCGTCGCGGGGCTGATCGTCACCGTGGGCAGGTCGGGGCCGTGCACTGCACCAGCCTGGCCGACCCGACCGCCGAACTGGTGGAACCCGTCAATTGAGGACCCCGGGGATGCGGAGGAAGTCGGCGTAGAAGATCCCGAGTCCGAGCGCGACACAGATGCCCGCGAAGAGCCAGAACCGCACGATCACGGTGAACTCGGGCCAGCCTCCCACCTCGAAGTGATGGTGGATCGGCGCCATCCGCAGCACCCGCCGGTTGAATCCCCGGAACGCTACGACCTGGGCCATCACGCTGAGTGTCTCGAGCACGTAGAGGCCGCCGATCACGGGCAGGAGCAGGTGGACGTTGCTCACCAATGCGATCCCGGCGAGCGCCCCGCCGATCGCCAGCGAGCCGGTGTCGCCCATGAAGACCTTCGCCGGGGCGGCGTTCCACCACAGGAACCCGGCGCACGCGCCCATGAAGGCTCCCGACACGATCGCGACGTCGAGGGCGCCGGCGGGCAGCACGTTGTAGATCTCGGGATTGCGGAACTGCCAGAACCCGATGATCACGAACGCCGAGAACACCAGCGTCGCCGAGCCGGCCACGAGGCCGTCGAGGCCGTCGGCGAGGTTCACCCCGTTCGTTGCCGCCATGATGATGAAGATCGCCCAGATCGTCCATCCGAACACGCCGAGGTCGAAGTCGATCACCCGGGTGAAGGACAGGTTCGTCGAAACGTCGACGTACCGGAGCGCGAGGAGCACGAACCCGCCCGCGACGACGAGCTGGCCACCGGTCTTGCCCCGTTTGCGGAGGCCGAGGTTGCGACCGCGGCGCACGCCCAGGTAGTCGTCGACGAATCCGACGATCGCCATTCCGACGATCAGGAAGATCAGAGTCACCCCGGTGCGGGCGAACTTCACCTGCTCGGTGCGGACGTGAGCGACGAGGTAGCCGACGACCGCGCTCACGACGATCGCGATGCCACCCATCGTCGGCGTCCCCGCTTTCGCGGCATGCGGGTGCACGATCGGACCGTCGTCGCGGATCTGCTGGCCGATGCCGCGCTTGCGGAGCGACTTGATGAGGAAGGGCGTGCCGAACACGCAGAGGAAGAAGCTCGTGGCCGCGGCCATGAGGAGCGCGATCACGAGACGCCGACCTCGCCCGAGACCAGCGCGTGGGCGACGACTTCGAGACCGACGGCGCGGCTCCCCTTCACCAGGATCGCGTCACCCGGACGCAGCAACCCACGCACCGCTTCGAGTGCAGCAGGCGCGTCGGGCACCTCGACGGTGATGATGCCGCGACCTCGCACGACTTCGGCCGCGGGACGCGTCCCGGGTCCGACGGCCACGAGGACGTCGACACCCGTCGCCGCGACGAGCGCGCCGACGCGGGCGTGCTCGTCTTCGCTGTGTTCGCCGAGCTCCAACATCTCGCCGAACACGAAGATCCGGCGGCCGTCACGTTCGAGGTGGGCGAATGACTCCAGCGCGGCGGCGACCGACGATGGACTCGCGTTGTACGCGTCGTTCACGACGGTCACGCCGGTGGGAGATCGATGGAGCTGCATTCGCCAGGTCGCAGTCGTGGCCCGAGCGAGACCGCCGGCGACCTCGGCGATCGGGACCCGCAACGAGAGGGCGGCTGCGGCTGCCATCGCGGCGTTCTGGACCTGGTGGGTCCCGCGCACCCGGAGTTGCACCTCGGTGCTGCCCCATGGAGTGTCGAGCGCGAATCGGGGCCGGAGCTCCGCGTCGAGCTCGACACCATGGGTCCGGACCTCGGCGTCGGTCGTTGCGCTCCCCACCCGGAGGACCCGGGCGCGGGTCCGCGAGATCAACTCCGGCGTCGCGGCGTCGTCGGCGTTGACGACCGCGACTCCCGCGGCGGGGAGCGCCTCGAGGAGCTCACCCTTCACCCGGACGATGCCGGCCGGTCCGCCGAGGTGCTCGGCGTGGGCCAGGCCGACGTGCGTCACGATACCGACATCGGGTCTCGCGATCGCGCAGAGATCAGCGATGTTCCCCGCGAAGCGTGCTCCCATCTCGGCCACGACGACTTCGGTACCCGACGGCGCGCCGAGCAGGGTGAGCGGGAGACCGAACTCGTTGTTGAACGACCCCTCGCTCACGTGGACCGCGAGCGACGGCGCGAGAGCGGCCGCGGTCAGGTCCTTGGTGGCCGTCTTGCCCGCCGACCCGGTGATCCCGACGACCGTGGCCCCGGCGAGCCGGGTGCGGGCCCAGCGCCCGAGGTCACCGAGCGCAGCGAGCGGATCCGCAACCACGATCCACGCCGGGTCCGCGGCGCCGGTCCCGCCGGTCCCGCCGTTCGCGTCGGTCGGCACCCGGTCGACGAGAGCAACCACCGCACCCCGTCCGAACGCCTCGGCGACGAAGTCGTGCCCGTCGCGCGTCCCGTGCAGGGCGACGAAGCAGGCGCCCGGAACGAGCGTGCGGGTGTCGAACGAGAACGAGGTCGCAACGCGATCGGCCGGACCCCCATGGAGCGCGCCGCCGGTCACCGCCTCGATCTCGGAGAGCGTCACCTCCATGCCAACGACTCCAGCTCTTCGCGAGCGACCACACTGTCGTCGAACGGAACCGTTGCCGCGCCGGTCGTCTGACCCGCCTCGTGGCCCTTCCCTGCGATCAAGACGACGTCGCCGGGTCCCGCCTCTCCGATCGCGAGTCGGATCGCGTCCCGTCGATCGAGCTCGAGGACAGGGCGGGACGAGGTCGTCTGCACTCCTTCGACGACTGCAGCGGCGATCGCCGAGGGATCCTCGGAGCGGGGATTGTCGGACGTGACGACGACGAGGTCGGCAAGGCTCCCCGCGACCCGACCCATCTCGGACCGCTTCCCGTGGTCACGGTCGCCACCGCAACCGAACACCACGACGACGCGACCCGAGGTACCCGCGAGCTCCCGGCCTGCAGCGACCAGTCCCTCCAGGGCATCGGGGGTGTGGGCGTAGTCGACCAACACCGTGAACGGTTGCCCCCGGTCGATCCGCTCCATCCGGCCCTTCACCGGAGTCGCCTCGGCCAGGCCGACGATGACCGACGCGAAGGGCAACCCGCCACTGAGCGCGGTGGCGGCGGCGGCGGCCGCATTCTCGAGGTTGAAGCGGCCGAGCATCGGGAGCCGAATCGGCTCCGCGCCCTCGGCGGCGACGAGCGTTCCGGTGCCACCGCTCGCATCAGTGTGGATCCCCTCGATGCGCACATCGGCTTCGGCATCGAGTGCGAACGTACGCACCGTCATCCCCGCGTTGCGGGCCCGGGCGGCCAGTTCCGGTCCGTGGGCGTCGTCGACGTTCACCGCGGCCGCCCCGGTGAACTCCGGGGTGAACAAGCGGGCCTTCGCGTCGAAGTACTCCTCGAGGGAACCGTGGAAGTCGAGATGATCGCGGCTGAGGTTCGTGAAGCCCACCGCCGCGAAGCGGGTGCCGTCGACCCGATGCTGCGAGAGCGCGTGTGACGACACCTCCATTGCGACCGTCTCGACCCCACGCGCCCGCATCCCGGCGAGCGTGCGTTGGAGCTCGGGAGCTTCGGGGGTGGTCCGTTCCGCCGTCAAGGTCCCGATCACATCGGCCGCCTGCCCCGCGGCGCGGGCGATCGCGGCGATGAGATGGGTGGTCGTCGTCTTGCCGTTGGTGCCGGTGATCCCGATCACCCGCATCGCGGCCGACGGATCACCGACCGCGTGAGCCGCGACCCGACCGATCGCCCGTCGGACGTTCTCGACCCGGACCTGGGGAACCGGCAGACCGAGGACACGTTCGACGAGCAACGCCGAGGCACCGGCATCGATCGCTTCGGGCGCGAAGCGGTGCCCGTCGGCGGTCGCGCCGCGGATGCAACAGAAGAGGTCGCCGGGGCGGGTCTGCCTGCTGTCGTGGGTGACGGAGACGATCTCGACATCCGTGTCTCCAACGCGTTCCAGCACGTCGACACCGCCGAGGAGGTCGTGCAGCAGCACGGGAGTCCTATCCGCTCGGGGAGGCGTGCATCGTACCGGTCGCCACCGGAGTCATGCCCCTTCCGCGCCGGAGATGGCCTCACTGGGCGGCACCTGCTCCAGCCGAAGGGCGTACTGCATGATCCTCGAGAACACCGGTGCCGCGATGTCGCCACCGTAGATCTCTCCGGCCGGCGCATCGACCACCACGATCGCGGCGAACTGCGGCTCCTCCACGGGTGCGAATCCGACGAACGACGCGACGTACTGACCCTCGTCGTACGGCGCCTTCTTGGCGGTACCGGTCTTTCCGGCAACGGTGTAGCCCGCGATCGCCGCCTTCGTGCCGGTTCCGTCGGACACGACGCCGGCCAGCATCGAACGGAGCTTCGCGGCGGTGTCGCTCGACACGACCCGCTGCCCGGCCTGTGGTGGGTGCTCTTCGCGGTTGCCTTCGGAATCGATGGTCGCGGCGATGAGCCGCGGCGAACGCGACACCCCGTCGTTGGCGAGGGTCGTGTACACGTCGAGCATCTGCAGGGCCGTCACCGCGATGCCCTGACCCATCGGAACCGTGCCCATCACGGTCGACGAGTTGCGGTACGTGTCCTGGTTCGGGAGCAGGCCCGACGACTCACCGGGGAAGTCGACCGCGGTCTTCGATCCGAACCCGAAACCGCGCATTGCGGCGTCGAGACGAGTCGCTCCGACCTGCTGACCGATCATGATCGTTCCGACGTTCGACGACTCGCGCAGGATGTCGGCGACGCTCATCATCTGCGCCGGGTGCTCGTGGGAATCGCGGAAGTCCTTGTCGCCGATCCGGATCGTGTCGGGGACCTCGAACACGGTCTCCGGCGTGACCTCGCCCGCTTCGAGCGCGGCCGCCAGCGTGATCACCTTGTTGGTCGAGCCGGGTTCGAACACATCGGTGACGGCACGGTTCTGCTTTTCGTTCGTCGCCGGATGCGCGGGGATGTCGACGCCTGCCTCGTCGACGCTCGGACCGTCGACTGTGGCCATGGAGAGCACGTCGCCGGTCTTCACGTCGACGATCACAGCTGTCCCTCCCTTCGCGTTGGCCCGTTCGACCTCGGCCACGAGCGCCTGCTCCGTCTCGTACTGGAGCGACTGGTCGAGCGTCAGCACGAGATCGCTCCCGCGTCGCGCGGCGTCGCCCCGCCGCTTTCCGTTCGGGATGTCGCGACCCTGTGGGTCGCGCTCCAACGCGATGAAGCCGGCCTTGCCGCCGAGCGCCTGTTCGTGGCCGGATTCCAGGCCGCCCAGGCCGTCGCCGTCGACTCCGACGAAGCCCACCACCGGCGCCGCGAGTGAGCTCGAGGGGTAGAAGCGCTTCGACTCGGGGATCGCGGTGATCCCGGCGAACCCGAGTGCCTCGACCTTCGACGCGACACGGTCGCTGACCTGACGGGCCACGTACGCGAACGCAGCGTCGTGGTCGGCGAGTCGGCGGCGCAGAGCGCGCTGGTCGACGCCGAGCAACGGCGCGAGCTCCTCCGCGTAGCCGGCCGGGTCCGGCACCACGCTGGGATCCGCGACGATGGTCTTGACCCGCACACTGACCGCGAGCTCGTCACCATTGCGGTCGAAGATCGCACCCCGCTCGGCCGGGAGGGTGATGGAACGGACCCGTTGTTCGAGTCCGAGCTCGGTGTAGTGGTCGGCACTGATCGCCTGAAGGTCGATGAGCCGCATCCCGATCGCCGCGAACCCGACGGCCATCACACCGAGGAGCGCGAGCAGACGCACCCGCGGCCGCGCCGCGCGGACGGTCTTCGGGCGGGGAACTGCACGCAGGCGCGGGGTCGATGTCGCGGTGCGGGGCGCGTGCTTCGACGTCGCCGCTTTCCGTGCGGTCGCGCGCTTGGCTGCGGTCTTCGGACCGCCCGCCTTCCGCGCCGGTGCCTTGCGGGCGGTCGACTTGCGCGCGGTCGACGTGCGCGCCGGCGCCTTCTTGGCCGGGGCGCGCTTCGCGTCCGACTTCCGGGCCGGCGCCCGGGTCGCCGCGGTGGTACCTCGACGCCCACGAGCCGCGGTGGACCCTGACGTCGACGACGCCGGGCGGCGAGAAGCTTGTGCTGCGGGCGGTTGCGTCCGCTTCTTGGGCGGGGCCTGCTTCGGGACCTGCAGTCCGGTGCGCGCCCTCAACGACGTGGCCGGGCGCGGGCGACGCGCCACGGACGGGGTGGCTCGGGCGGACGAGCTTCCGGATGCGTTCCCGGCCCGGGACGTTTGCGGCGGAAGTGGGGTCGGTCGACGTTCACGGCTGCGCGGCAAGGTGTCGCTTCACCTTCTCCCATTCGCCACCGGGCTCGCCGGTAGGGTCTTCGGTCGGCGTCGAGGATCCGCCCCCGCCAGAGCCCACGTCGCCAGGGGCAACGTCGATGGGGGCGGTCAGGTACCGGATGTCGTCGGCGGGCTCCATGCCGAGCTGCTCCGCACGGGCGACGATCCGCGCCGGCGAACCCAGCTGCGCGACGCTGAGTCGGGCGTGCTCGTAGCGGCGCTGCGCCACGGCGGTCTGACGCGAGAGACGATCGAGTTGGAACTCGCTCTGGGCGAGCACGACGTGGAACGCGACCGCGATGAAGACGCTGAGCGCGGTCACGATGCCGAATCCCCACACCGCGATCCGGACGCGTCGCGCGCGGCGACGCGCGTTCGCGTCGACGAGGGTCAGGTGGCGGGGTGCGGGACGGCTTCCCGGTGCGCGTCGGGGCGCAGGGACAGCACCGTCGCCCGGTCGACGACCAGGTCCGGGCGGCTGGATCGGTGCGGCGGAGGATCCTCGGCTCACGGGACCTTCTGGACCGCTCGGAGGCGCGCGCTCTCGGCGCGCGGGTTCGCGGCAACTTCGGCATCACTCGGTCGAAGCGGCTTGCGGGTGAGCAGGCGCACGACGGGTGCGGCCGACTCCGGCTGCGGCAGGTGCGACGGGACGTAGGGCTCCACCGCGCCCGAACCCGACCAAGCCGCGAACCGTTGCTTCACGATGCGGTCCTCGCCCGAGTGGTACGCGAGCACGAGCGCACGTCCCCCGGGCGCGAGCAGGTGGACAGATTCGTCGAGGCCCTGCTCGAGGTGCTCGAGCTCGCGGTTCACCTCGAGCCGGATGGCCTGGAACGTCCGCCGGGCCGGGTGCCCGCCCTTGCGGCGGGCCGGCGCGGGGATCGCGGTCTTGATCGCGTCGACGAGATCGCCAGTGGTGCGCAACGGCCGGGTCGCGACGATGGTCCTCGCGATGCGTCGACCCCAACGCCACTCTCCGCTCGCCACGATCAGGTCACCGAGGACGTCTTCGTCGTAGGTGTTGACGACGGTGTCGGCGGTCAGCTCCTGGGAGTTGTCCATCCGCATGTCGAGGGGCGCTTCGGACCAGTAGGAGAAGCCGCGCTCGGTCACGTCGAGTTGGGGGCTACTCACACCCAGGTCGAACAACATTCCCACGATGTCTCCTTCACTCAGTCCGTTTGCCCGCACGATCTCGTTCAGGTGCTCGAACCCTCCGTGCACCACCCGCACCCGCTCACCGAACCCGGCGAGCTCCTCGCTTGCTGCTTGCACCGCCACCGCATCCCGATCGATCCCGAGGATCCGGACCCCCGGATGCGCCTCGAGGATCTGCCTGCTGTGTCCTCCACCGCCGACCGTTGCGTCGATCACCCAGCCCGGCGGGACCGGGACCAGGAGCTCGACCACCTCTCTGCTCATCACCGGCCGGTGTTCGAACGGCACCGTGACCTCTTCCCTTGTCGCTGCTCCTCCGTCGCTGCTCCCCCGCCGCGTTCGGGTGGGGCGTCGGCACCGGGCTTGCCACCAGCCCCCCGGTCGGTCGATGCCGTCCGGATTTCTCCCCGGAACGGCTCGGTCAAAAGCGGGCGGAGTAGGGGCCTTCAACCGCGCCGGCCAGGGGGCTGGTGGCAGGTCCGAGACCTGCTGGGTTCCTGCTGCTACATGAAGTCGTCGAGTCCTTCTCCGGCGCGGATGGCGGCCGCACCCTGTTCAACCTGTTCCCGCCAACGGGCGGCATCCCAGATCTCGAGGTGCGAGAACGCACCGACGATGAAGACGTCGCGCCCGAGCTCCGCGTACTCCCGCAATGCCTGCGGGATCGCGACCCGCCCCTGCTTGTCGGGGACGACCTCCTTGGCGCCGCCGAAGAGGGCACGGGCGGCAACCCGCTCCCGCTCCCCTCGCTTCGCCTTCTCGTGCAGCTCCGCCGCCATCTGTTCGAACTCCTGTCGGGGGTACACCCAGAGGCACCCGTCGAGACCCTTCGAGACGACCGCACCGCGCGCGAGCTGATCCCGGTAGTCGGCGGGGAGGATCACCCGCCCCTTCACGTCCAGGGAGTGCTGTGCCTCTCCCAGGAACATGCCGAGAACCCCTCGTGTCGGCGCCGCGCCCTCCCCC
>JBBRHS010000047.1:0-12889 GCA_038222385.1 Acidimicrobiia bacterium | reverse complement strand
GTTGCCTTCGAGCAACCGGGTGTCGAGTTCCCCGTCACGTGGTCGCTGAACGCCACCAACATCGCCACCCAGAAGTACTTCCGCGGCCATCTCGGCACCCCGGAACGGGAGTCGTCGCTGCGTGAGGTGGTCGATCGGATCGTCGACACCATCGCCGACTGGGGCATCAGCGACGGCTACTTCACCGGACCCGAGGAGGCCAACGCCTTCCGCGACGAGCTGAAGTACGTGATGGTCCACCAGCGCGCCGCCTTCAACTCGCCGGTGTGGTTCAACATCGGCGTGCAGGGCGTGCCGGCCCAGGGCTCGGCGTGCTTCATCCTCGCGGTCGAGGACACGATGGACGGCATCCTCAACTGGTACCGCGAGGAAGGCACGATCTTCAAGGGTGGTTCCGGCTCGGGCATCAACCTGTCGGGCATTCGGTCGTCGCTCGAGCACCTGAAGGGCGGCGGCACCGCCAGCGGTCCCGTGAGCTTCATGCGGGGCGCCGACGCGTCGGCCGGCACCATCAAGTCGGGCGGCAAGACCCGTCGCGCCGCGAAGATGGTCATCCTCAACGCCGACCACCCCGACATCGAGGAGTTCGTCTGGTGCAAGGCGCGTGAGGAGCACAAGGCGCGCGCCCTGCGCGACGCCGGCTTCGACATGGACCTCGACGGTCGCGACAGCCACTCGATCCAGTACCAGAACGCGAACAACTCGGTGCGCGTCACCGACGACTTCATGCAGGCCGTGATCGACGACCGCGACTGGAACCTCAAGGCGGTCAAGACCGGCGACACGGTGAAGACGATGAAGGCGCGCGAGCTCATGCGCCAGTTCTCCGCTGCGTCGTGGGAGTGCGCCGACCCGGGCATGCAGTTCGACACCACGATCAACCGTTGGCACACCTCGCCGAACTCGGGCCGCATCAACGCGAGCAACCCGTGCTTTCCGGCGAGCGAGCTCGTCCACACCGACAAGGGTCTGATCCGTTTCGGTGAGCTCTTCGACCGGGCTCGCCGCGGTGAGACCTTCGGCGTCTACACCCACGACGCGACGAACCCCGACGTGCCGGCGGAGCGCCTCGAGCTGACGCGGCCCGAGGCGTTCATGGTCACGGGGTTCAACGAGATCCTGCGCCTGGGATTCTCGAACGGCATGGAGCTGCGCTGCACGCCGTCGCACCGCATCTTCACCACCAACCGTGGCTATGTGGAAGCACAAGAGCTGACCGACGCCGACCAGGTGAAGGTGCTGAACCTTCCGGCCCCCGCCGTCGCGGCCGACTGGCGTCTGCCGGTCTCGAGTCGCCTCTACGCACTGGCCGGCAAGGGCGACAAGAAGTCGCGCGTGTTCAACCTTCCCGAGAAGTGGTCGCCCGAGCTCGCGCACTACCTGGGCTGGCTCGTGGGTGACGGTTGCATCTCCGGCGATGTCGTCAGCACCGTGTACGGGAGCCCGGAGGAACGCCAGACGATCATGCCGCGCCACCGTGAGCTCGCGGCGTGGATGAACGGTGGCGACGCGTCGACCCCGTCGGTGCAGGCGAACGGCACGGTGCAGCTCCGCCAGAGCCGTCGGGTGCTCGCCCGCTTCTTCGAGGCGCTCGGTGTGTCGCGCAAGAAGTCGACGGAGAAGGTCGTCCCGGAAGCGATCTACCAGGCGCCGACCGAGGCGACCGCGGGGTTCCTCCGGGGTCTGTTCGACGCCGACGGTTGCGTCTACGACGGCGCGAAGAGCCGTTACGTCGGTCTCGGCTCCGCGTCGCGCGAGCTGCTCGTCGGTACGCAGCGTCTGCTGAGCACCTTCGGGATCTTCAGCCGCATCTACTCGACCCATCGGGGAGGGAAGCGCTCGTTCTCGTACACGCGCAAGGACGGCACGGAGACGACGTACGAGAGTGGCCCGATGTTCGACCTCCGCATCTCGAACCGCTCCATCGCACGCTTCGCCGAGCACGTCGGCTTCGAGCTCGCCACTAAGGCCGACAAGCTCGACGCGTTGATCGCCGCCCACCGGTTCAACACGACCGACGAGACGGTCCGCCTCGTCGAGCGCGGCGACGACGGCGTCGAGCTCACGTTCAACCTCAGCGAGCCCCGCAACCACAGTTACATCGTAAATGGAACAATCGTGCGTAACTGCTCAGAATACATGCACGTGGACAATTCGGCCTGCAACCTCGCCAGCATCAACCTGATGAAGTACCTGCTCGACGACGGTGGTTCCGGTGCGGGTGGCTTCGACGTCGAGGGCTACCGGCGCACGATCGAGGTCGTGTTCACCGCCCAGGAGATCCTCGTCGGCAACGCCGACTACCCGACGGAGAAGATCGGCGAGAACAGCCGCAAGTTCCGTCAGCTCGGCCTCGGCTACGCCAACCTCGGTGCGCTGCTCATGGCCCAGGGTCTCCCGTACGACTCGGCCGAGGGCCGGGCGTGGGCGGGGGCCATCACCGCGCTGATGACGGGTCACGCGTACGCCACGAGCGCGCGCACCGCGAGCCGAATGGGCCCGCACGCGGGCTACGCCGAGAACGTCGAGCCGATGCTGAACGTGCTGCGCATGCACCGGGCCGAGACCGCGAAGATCGACGAGGAGCTCGTCCCGCCGGAGCTGTTGAGCGCGGCGCAGCGCTCGTGGGACGAAGCGGTCGAGCTCGGTGAGCGTCACGGTGTGCGCAACGCGCAGGCGAGCGTCCTCGCACCGACCGGCACGATCGGGTTGGCTATGGACTGTGACACCACCGGCATCGAGCCCGACCTCGCGCTCACCAAGGCGAAGAAGCTCGTGGGCGGCGGCACGATGTACATCGTCAACCAGACGATTCCGCGTGCGTTGCGACGCATGGGCTACTCGCCCGACCAGGTCGACCAGATCATCGCCCACATCGACGAGCACAAGACGATCATCGGCGCGCCCGCGTTCAAGGAGGAGCACCTGGCGGTGTTCGCGTGCTCGATGGGCGACAACACGATCCACTACACGGGCCACGTCAAGATGATGGGCGCGGTGCAGCCGTGGATCTCGGGCTCGATCTCCAAGACCGTGAACATGCCCGAAGACGTCACGGTCGAAGACATCGAGCAGATCCACATCGACGCGTGGAAGCTCGGCGTCAAGTCGGTCGCGATCTACCGCGACAACTGCAAGGTCGGCCAGCCACTCGCCACGCAGAAGAAGGCCGGGTCGGAGGCGCCGGCCGACGGCCTCGAGCGACAGGTCGAGCGCATCATCGAGCACGTGATCGTGCAGGAGCCGGTCCGCCAGAAGCTGCCGCGTCGGCGCAAGAGCCAGACGTTCTCGTTCCGGGTCGCCGACTGCCACGGCTACGTGACGGTGGGCGAGTTCGAGGACGGCCGACCGGGTGAGGTGTTCCTCAAGGTCGCCAAGCAGGGCTCGACCCTCGCCGGGATCATGGACGCGTTCGCGATCTCGGTGAGTCTCGGTCTGCAGTACGGCGTGCCGATCCAGGCCTTCGCCGACAAGTTCGTGAACATGCGCTTCGAGCCCGCCGGCATGACCGACGACCCCGAACTGCGGATCGCCACGAGCCTCGTCGACTACATCTTCCGTCGCCTCGCCGTCGACTACCTGACGAAGAGCGAGCGGGAGGACCTCGGCATCCTCACAGTGAGCGAGCGGATCCAGCCGACGCTTCCCGGTGTGGAGGAGGCCGCGGCGATCGGCACCGACAGCCAGATGGTCCTCGGCCCCGAGGACCAGGCCCCGTCGGCCGCGTTGCCGGCGCCCGCACCCGTGGCCCCGCCGACCGTCCCGTCGGCACGGGTCCGCGAGCGCGAGACGGTGCTCTGCCACGTCTGCGGCGACATCATGCAGCGCGCCGGTTCGTGTCACGCCTGCCCGAGCTGCGGAGCGACCTCCGGCTGCAGCTGAACCATCGGGAGCACGGACGCGACCACGACGGGCCGCCCACTCCGGTGGGCGGCCCGCTCGCGTCCGGTCTCCGCCGAGGTTGGCAGCACCAACGCCCGGATACCGGATTGTCTCATCGCGGGACATCCGTGACAGTTGGGATGACCTTGCCGTCGGGTCGCCGGATCGGGGCGGCGCTGGGTGCGCTCTTCACCGAGCTCGAAGACCCGGATCAGGCCTGACCGTGGGGACCTTCGGCCCTATCCGTACCCGATCCGACGACGCGATCGTCGGGGTTCCGGTCGCGAAGAAGGATCCACGATGACCCTGACGGAGCGTGCGTTCGAGCACGACATCCACGACATCCACGACATCGTCACGTCGCTGCATGCGGCATTCGTCGATACCGTCGACATCGGCGCGATCGCAGTGGCCGTCGAGGCCGAGCTCGCCCGCTACGAATCGGCGCGGGTGCGGGACTTCGTGCCGCTGCTCGTCGAGCGCGACGTTCGGGCCCGGCTCCGGGAGCAGCGAACCGACCGGGGATAGCGCGGTGGGGAAACGCGGGGTCTTCGGTCGACTTCCGGGACCGGTCACGATGCTCACCTATCGACGGAGCTGGTTGCGACGCGATGTCACGGCCGCACTGGTCCTGACCGCGCTGCTCGTCCCCCAGGGAATGGCGTACGCGGAGCTCGCCGGCCTCCCGCCGGTGACCGGCTTGTACACGACCGTCGTGGCCCTGCTCGCGTACGCGATGTTCGGCCCGTCGCGACTGCTCGTGCTCGGCCCCGATTCCGCGCTCGGTCCGCTGATCGCGGCGGCGGTGCTCCCGCTCGTGGGTGCCCGGGGCGATCCGGCGAGTGCCGTGGCGCTCGCCGGAATGTTGGCGCTCCTCATGGGAGCGATCTGCATCATCGGCGGCATCTTCCGTCTCGGGATCCTCGCCGAGCTGCTCTCCCGGCCGGTGCGGGTCGGTTTCCTCAACGGGATCGCGCTCGTCATCGTGGCGGGTCAGCTCCCGCGCCTGTTCGGCTTCGGTGCGGGTCCGGGCAGCCTCCTCGACGAGGCCCGGGCGTTCGCAATCGGCATCGGCGACGGCAAGACGGTCGCTCCCTCGCTGCTGCTCGGTGTCGGTTCGCTGTTCGTGATCTTCGGGTGCCGGCTGCTGCTCCCGAAGGTGCCGGGGATCCTGGTTGCCGTGGTCGGGGCCTCGGTCATGGTCGCGGTGTTCGACCTCACCGCCCATGGCGTCACCGTCGTCGGTGCGATCCCGTCGGGATTGCCGCGTCCCGTGTTCCCGCGGGTGGGTCTCGACGACCTCGGCGCGCTCCTCCTCGCGGCGGCCGGGATGGCGTTCGTGACGCTTGCCGACACCACGGCCGTGTCGCGCAGCTTCGCGGCCAAGCACGGTGAACACGTCGACGCGAACCGCGAGATCATCGCGCTCGGCGCGTCGAACCTCGCCGCCGGGCTGTTCCAGGGCTTCCCGGTGAGCGCATCGGCCTCGCGGAGCGCAGTGGCAGAGTCGGCTGGTTCGCGCACCCAGGTCAGCGGCGTCGTGGCGGCCGGTGCCGTCGCGGTGGTCATCACCTTCGCGAGTGGCCTCGGACGGTACCTGCCGACCGCGACGCTCGCAGCCATCGTCATCGCGGCGGGCATCACCCTCTTCGACCTCCCGAGCTTGCGCTGGCTGTGGAACGTCCGCCGGTCGGAGTTCGTCCTCTCGTTGTCCGCGCTGGCCGGCGTCGCCGTGCTCGGCGTGCTCCAGGGCATCGCGGTCGCGATCGTGCTGTCGCTCGGCGCATTCGTCCGTCGCGCGTGGCGACCGCACGATGCGATCCTCGGTCGCGTCTCCGGCCGCAAGGGCTATCACGACGTCGAACGGCATCCCGATGCGGCGCTCATCCCGGGCCTCGTGCTGTACCGCTTCGACGCGCCACTCTTCTTCGCCAACGCCAAGCTGTTCGCGGAGCGGCTCCTCGCCGCCATCGCGGCGAGGACCGATCCCGTGCAGTGGGTCGTTGTCGCGGCCGAGCCGATCACCGATGTCGACACCACCGCTGCCGACGCGATCACTGAGCTGCTCGATGATCTCGATGCCCGAGAGGTCTCGCTCGCCTTCGCCGAGCTGAAGGGCCCGGTGAAGGACCGGCTGCGCAGCTACGGCCTCGGCGAACGGATCGGCGAGGAGCGGTTCTTCCCGACGCTCGGGACCGCGATCAGGGCCTACCTCGAGGAGACCGGGACCGAGTGGGTCGACTGGGATCACGGTTGACGAAGGGACCGACGACTTCACCGGCCGGTTCACCGCCGCTCGGGGAAGACCACCGCGAGCTGGGATGCGACGCTCGATCAGCCGTACGCCTGTCCTGAGCCGGAGGGCTTCGCGACCTGGCCGGTCACGCCGGACGCCGCAGCCACGCTCGACGGATGGGACCGCGCCGCGCTCGAGGTCCCGCCGTCCTGGGCCGGGGCCGCTCCCGGGGCCTAGGGTTCGGGAGGATCCGGACGGGCGGTGCGCCCGACTCGGTCGACGTCTGGAGCACGCATGGCGCATGACCTGATCATCCGGGGCGGGACGGTCGTCGACGGGACGGGGGCCGATGCATTCCGCGCCGATGTCGCAGTCGACGGTGACCGCATCACCGCGATCGGCGATCTCGCCGACGCGACCGCGGCCCGCGAGATCGACGCGACCGGGCTCACGGTGTCGCCCGGCTTCGTCGACCTGCACACCCACCTCGACGCGCAGGTCGGCTGGGACCCGTTCATGACGTCGTGCTCGTGGCACGGGGTCACCACCGTCCTGATGGGCAACTGCGGCGTGACGTTCGCGCCGGCGGTGCCCGACGACCGCGCCTACCTCGCCGAGATGATGGAGAGCGTGGAGGACATCCCGAGAGAAGCCATCCTGGGCGGCATCCCCTGGGACTGGGAGACGCACCCGCAGTACCTCGACTCCGTCGAGCAGATGCAGCCCGCGCTCAACGTGGTGTCGCTCGTGGGGCACTGCGCGGTCCGCTACCAGGTGATGGGCGACCGGTCCCTCGGCGACGAGGAACCCACGCCCGACGAGCTGCACCGGATGCGCGAGATCGTCGGCGAGTCGATCGCGGGAGGTGCCGTCGGCTATTCGACGTCGCGCATCCTGATCCACGTCGTGCCCGACGGGCGTCCCGTCCCGGGCACGTACGCCTCGATCGACGAGCACCTCGCCTTCGCCGACGGCATGAACGACGCCGGGCGCGGGATCTTCCAGGCCGTGCTCGACTTCCAGACGCGCGCTGGTGTCGAGTTCCAGCTCCTGCGGGCGATGGCCGAACGCGCCGGTGACGTGCTCTTCGCCACCAGCCCGGGCAACGACGACGGCGGCGACCGCAGCGTCGTCGACCTCTGGGACGGGTTCCTGAGCGAGACCCGCGCCAACGCAGGCCGCATCACCGGCTACTGCATGACGCGTCCATCGGGCTCGCTGGCCGGTCTCGCGCAGGTGCCGCCCGTGCGCGGCAGCAGGTGGCGGGCGGTCATGTCACTGCCGACGATCGAAGCCCGGGTCGCCGCCCTGCGCGACGACGAGATCCGGGCCGGCCTGATCGAAGAGGGCGTGGCGAAGGGGCTCATCTACGACCCGCAGTACATCCACCCGCTCGGCAACGGCGACGTCCCCGAGTACGACGTCGAAGGCGGCCGCTCCGTTGCCGACCTGGCTGCCGACGCGGGTGTCCACCCGGTGGAAGCGGTGATCGACCGGTTGCTGGAGAGCGAAGGTCGTGAACTGTTCAACCTGTGGTTCTTCCACCGCAACCGCGCCGCGCTCGGCGAACTGCTCGCGCTCGTCGCGATCTACCCCGGCGGCGGCGATGCCGGTGCGCACGCCGGCCAGATCTGCGACGCCGACGCGCCGACGCACTTTCTCGCCTACTGGTGCCGCGAGCGGAACCTCGTGTCGCTGCCCGAGGCGGTGCACCGCCTCACCGCGAAGGCGGCGGCGACATTGGGCCTGATCGACCGGGGCACGCTGGGTCCCGGTGGCTACGCCGACATCAACGTGTTCGACCCGGCCCGCCTCGACGTCGGCTACCCCACGTACGTCAACGACTTCCCCGACGGAGCGGGCCGACTCCTCGTGCGGTCCTCCGGGTACGCGGTCACCCTCGTCAACGGAGCGGTCGTCACCGAGCAGGGCGAGCACACCGGCGCCCGCCCCGGCCGTGTCCTGCGCGAATTCGCCCGGAGCTGACTCGGCCGGAGTTCGGCCGTGGCGACCACGCCGAGCGCGCGAAGCCACCGCAGCCCTAGGGTGGCGCCGTGGCGACGACCGTCGGGCAGTACTGCATCTACGTGAGCGACATCGAGCGCTCGATCCGCTTCTACACCGAGGTCATCGGCCTCGAGCTCCAGGGTCGGACCGAGATCGACGACGTGCACGAGGCGCACCTCGCCGCGGCCGAGGGTGGCGGACGGCTCCAGCTGGCCGAACGCTACGAGGGCGGGCAGCCCATCGACCACGGGTTCGCGCTCTGGAAGATCTACATGAACGTCGACGACTGCGTCGCGACCCACGACCGGGCCGTCGAGGCCGGGGCCACCTCGACGATGGCACCCCAGCGGCTCGACCGTTGGCCGGTGACCGTCGCGTTCGTCGACGACCCCGACGGGTACAGCATCGAGCTCCTGCAGCGTCACGGCAGCTGAAGCGGCCGCGCGACCTGAGGGAGATCCGAGAACCCGAGATCGTGGCGCGGGTCCGAGGAGATGGTCGGCGAGGCCTTCGACCCGTGACGAGCACCCGCCGGCGCGGCGAGCCACGCGTCGACCCTGTCCATCGACTGGTCGACGGTGAGCGGCGCCGGGAACAGGCCGACCTTGGTCGAGCGCGCACGTAGGCGAGCAGGGCCACCCAGGCGAACGCCACCGTCTCGGAGCCCGACAACGCGCGGTCGAGCCATGCCCGCGACCGTTCGTGATGGGCGGCATCGCAGTTGATCGCGTAGAGCAGGACGTTGGCGTCGACGAGCTTCACGAGCCGGTGCGACTCGGGATCCGCGAACTCGTGCCGGCGCCCGGCCAGAATGCGGCGGCAACTGTCGCTACCAGCTGTCGACGAGGAGGGATCCGTGAACGCGATTCGATGGACGGCTCGAGTGGCCTTCGCATCCCTCCTTGCGCTCGCCGGCGTGGCGCTCGCGGGCGCGCCGGCCGGTGCGGATACCCAGTCGTTCACCTCGAACGGGACCTTCGTCGTTCCCGCGGGAGTCTCCTCGCTCACCATCGAGCTGGTCGGCGGCGCGGGAGGTTCGTGTGACGACGACATCGGTGGCTTCGGCGCCACGGTGCAGTCGACCGTCGCCGTGAACCCCGGCGACTCGCTCGACGTCACCGTCGGCGGCCAGGGCGGTCCGGCCGGGGCGCCCACCGGCGGCGCCAACGGTGGAGGGGACGGATCGACCGACGGGGGCGGCGGTGGAGGCGCCACCGACGTGCGGCCGTCGGGCAGCACCCTCACCGATCGCGTCCTGGTGGCCGGCGGTGGCGGTGGTTGCGCCGTGTCGTCTGCGGGCGGCGACGGTGGGTACCCGACGGGTGCCGACAGCCTCGGCAGTGAGCCCGCGACCGGCGGTACGCAGTCGGCCGGCGGCACCGCGGGCAACAGCTTCACGCCCGACGGAGCCTTCGGGACGGGTGGCACCGGAGACACATGCTGCGGCGGCGGCGGTGGCGGTGGCTGGTACGGCGGCGGTGGCGGTGGCGAGGACTCCGGCGGTGGCGGCGGATCGAGCTACGCGGCGAGCATCGCCTCGGCCGTGAGCCATGGTGTGGCCGCGACCCGCGGACCCGGAAGCGTCACCATCACGTGGAGCGAGGACGCACCGACCACGACCACCACCGCGGTCCCGACGATGCCGACCACGAATGCGGTCGCCGGTGACGGCGAGGCCCAGGGAGGTTCCGGAGAGCTGCCCGCGACCGGTCGGGCGGTCGCGGTCCCAGTCGCCGCGGGCGTCGCGTTGACGCTCATCGGCGGGTTGATAGTGCGAGGCGCGCGACGCCGACCGACGGGCTGACCTCGCCCGCCGCGTGTGCGCTGGTGCACCCGTAGGTCGGTGGTCGGCGCGCAGTCAGTCGTTTCACGCGGGCGTGGCTTGGCTCGACAGGGCGTGGATGCGTGCTCGCGCGAAGGCGATGATGTCGCCGTCGCTCATCGACGCGCCGCGACGCACGGTCGCCGCGAAGCTCGCCGCGCCGAGATCGCCTCGGAGCTCGTCGACGAGCAAGGCCATGCGCTCGGCGTCGGACGCCTCGATCGGAAGCGCATACGCAGCACCGGCGGCGCTCAGTGCACCGTGCAGCGTCGCTGCTCCGTGGTGGTCGCGCAGCTGTACGAGGATGCCGAACACATGACGGAGCGACAGCCACTGGTTCGCCCAGTCGCCACCCCGGTACCAGAGGTCGATGACGTCGGCGTAGCGCGCAAGCGCAGCACGCGGGTGTCCCTGCCGGGCCTGGAGCGACAGCACCTCGGTGAGCGCGAAGGCCTGGATCCACCGGTTGCCCGCCCCGCGCGCGAGGTCGGCTGCGTGCTGGAGGTGCGCGTCGGCCTCGATCGGATCGGTGACCTCGAGGGAGAGGCCCAGCGCGTACGCGGCCTGGGCCTTCGCAGTGGGAGAGCCGGAGCTGCGCGCCGCTGCGAGCGACTCTCCGGCGGCCTGCGCACCGCGGACCTGGTCGCCGAGGCTGGTGTAGGCGACGGATCGCATGTAGAGCGCGTGCGCGAGCCGGGCCGGTGATCCGTCGCGTGCCGACGCGATCATGCGCTTCATGAGCTCGGTCGCCTGGTCCGCGTCACCGCGGTAGAAAAGCGCGTTGCCGAGCGTGCGTTCGGCGAGGCCGGAGGTGTCGGTGCCCAGCTGTTCGGCGGCGTCCATCGCGCGGCGGCCCCAGTCGATCGCGGCTTCGAGATCGCCGCGCACGAACCGCCCGTAGGCGGCGACGGCCAGGGCGACCGGGCCCCGCGGATGCTCGGCCGCGCCCGGCAACCGGATCACGTCGTCGGCCCAGCCGATGATCTCGGCCCGCATGGTGCGGAACGAGTACTCACGCAGCGCGACGACCAGCCGGACCGCGATGCCGACGTCGGCCTGCTGGAGCGACCACTGGTGGGCCGCCCGCAGGTTGTCGAAGTCACGGTCGAGTGCCGTGACCGCGGCGGCCTCGTCGGGACCGGCGAGGTCGGCTGCAGCGTGCTCGGCGAGCCCCAGGTAGAAGCGGGCGTGGCGCTTGCGCACCTCGGCGCCGGCGTCGTCGCCGAGTCGATCCGCGCCGAACTCGCGGAGGGTCTCGAGCAGCCGGTAGCGGGGGACCTCGGGGTCGACGATCTGCACCATCGACTTGTCGACCAGGTTCGCGAGCAGCCGGGAGACCTCCACCGGCGTACGACCCGTGCTCGCGCAGACGGTCTCCACCGCGTCGAGCTCGAAGCCACCGGCAAACACGCACAAGCGCGCGAAGAGCTCCTGCTCGTCGGCGTCGAGCAGGTCGTGGGACCAGGTCACGAGATCACCGAGGGTCCGGTGCCGCTCGATGAGCGACGTCTGCGCCCCCGCGAGCAGGTCGAGCCGCTTGTCGAGCCGCGTCGCGAGGGCGGCCGGGCTCATCACCCGGATGCGGGCGGCCGCGAGCTCGATGGCGAGTGGGAGCCCGTCGACGCGTCGCACGATGTCGGCGATCGCAGGCGCGTTGTCGTCGGTGAGCGCGAATCCCTCGCTCGACGCCGCGGCCCGCTCGACGAAGAGGCGCACCGCGGGTGCCTCGCCGACCGCGCCCACGGCGGCGTCGACGTCGGCGACCGCGAGCGGATCCACCCGCCACACCTGCTCGACGGGCAGACCGAGGACCTCGCGGCTCGTTGCCAGCACCGTCATGTCCGGGCACCGACCGAGCAACCGCTCGACGATCGACGCGATCGACGCGCGCAGGTGCTCGCAGTTGTCGAGGACCAGGAGCGCGCGTCGACTGCTGAGGTACTCGAAGAGCGACTCCTCGACCGTGAGGTGCTGCCGCTGCTGGACGTCGATGGCCGTCGCGATGGCCGCGACCGTCGACGCGGGATCGTGGACCGGGGCGAGCTCGACGACGTACACGTCGCCGCGCAGCTCGTCCCAGAGCTCGTTCGCGGCCCGCTGCGCCAGTCGCGTCTTCCCGACGCCACCCGGCCCGGTCAAGGTGAGCAGCCGCTGGGTCCGCAACTGGGTGGTCAGCCGCTCCAGGTCGGCGTCGCGTCCTACGAGTGTGGTCGCGCCCGTCGCGGGGCGTCGTGGCGCCGCGGAACGCGTGTCGTTGGCCGGGAGGAGCAGGACGGGATCGTCGGTCAGGACCCTGGTCTCGAGCTCGCGGAGCCCCGGCGACACGTCGAGGCCGAGCTCGTCGCGCAAGAGGGCGCGCACGGACGACACCCGTCGGAGCGCGTCGGCCGACCGGCCGGAGCGGTAGAGCGCGATCACGAGTTGGCACCACGGCCGCTCGCGCAGCGGGTGCTCGTCGACGAGCGCTTCCAGCTCGGGGACCATCGCGAGGTGGTCGCCCAGTGCAAGCCGGGCGTCGATGCGATCCTCCCGCGCGTTCAGGCGGAGCTCGTCGAGCCGGATCGCCTCGTTGCGGGCCCAGTCCCGATCTGCGAACTCCTCGAACGCGGCGCCGCGGAAACACGCCAGCGCGTCGTCGAGCATCGTCGCCGCGTCTGCCACCGGCGCATGCGCCGCGTCACGACACCGCGCCTCGAACTGTCCCGCGTCGACGCGGTCGTCGGCGACCTCGAGGAGGTAGCCGGGGGGCCGGGAGACGATCTCGACCTCGGGTCGGAGCACCCGGCGCAGCCGTGAGAGGTGGCTCTGCAGCACCGCGCCCGGATCTGCGGGCTGGCGGTCGTTCCAGAGCTCGTCGCACAGCCGATCGGTCGACACGACCGACCCCCGCGACGCGAGGAGCATCGCCAACAGCAGCCGGGGCTTCGGCCCTCCGATCGCCA
>JBBRHS010000046.1:0-13094 GCA_038222385.1 Acidimicrobiia bacterium | reverse complement strand
CTCGTGCTAACCCCGTGCTAACGAACGCAGGCGAAACGTAGCGATCCAGGTGGATCTTCTAGACGACGAGCGCGCGAAACGGCTGACCAGAGGGACACGCGGCGTCTACGAAGACACCTTGGACATTCGCGTCGCGGCTTAGACCAGCCGGTCCCCTCGGGGGCGTACAGGTTCGAATCCTGTTCCGGGCACCGCTGAGCAGGGAAAACGCGCGGAACTCCACGGACTCACGGCGCGGGCGGGCGAGATCGAGACTCGACACCAAGCCCAGGGCCGTTTCGTCAGCGCCTGTGCTCCCGCGTCCGCTGATGCCACGTGTCGGAAACGGAACGGCGTGTTCCTAACTCGCTTTGCGTACGACGGCGCGTCCTTCGCGCACGAGCTTCGCGATGGAGCGGTTCTCAGAGAGATGCTCGCCGACCCCTACGACGAGCTCGGCGCCGACCGCGGTGGCCAGCTTCTCGAGCGTCTCCAAGTTCGGACGCGTGCCGCCACCCTCCATGCGCGCGATCGCGGACTGGGTCGTTCCCATCCGCTCCGCCAGCTCCGCTTGCGTCAGTCCGGCCTCGAATCGCAGCCGATACACGAGCTCTCGGAATGCGGCGATGCGCGCCTCGTCCGCGTACGCGGCCCGCGCTGTCTCGCTCGGCGTCCGCTTGTTGTTGATCTCGCTCCAGGTCGTCCGCTTTACCATCGCCCTCACTCCTCGCCTTGTCTCGTGTGTTCCTCTCGGATGCACCGCTGCAGCGCCCGCTTCGCTCGCTCGACCTCAGTTCGTTCCCGCCGCTGTGTCTTCGTGAACACGGTCAACAAGATGATCCGCCGGCCCGCTGCGATCCAGTAGGTCACCCGAATGGGCTTCCCCGCCAGGAAGAACCGGAGCTCTCGCAGCTTGCCGTCCAACTGACGTGTGTGCGGCTCGTCCAACAGTGGGCCGAGCTCCGCCAGCCGATCGATGTGGAAGCTCGTACGTGCCTGTGCCTCCTCATTGAGCCGAGGTACCAGGCCCGAACCTCCGGTTCGAGTTCGACCTCTCCCCAGGACATAGCACTCATGCTATATCACATGAACGCCCGAAGGGTCCGGACACGATTCGTCGTCTTACCCGTGTGTCGGCGGACTCGGACTCCGCGGGCGTCGCTTGGCGAGCTCGACTTCGCTAACCCGTTGCTAGCGAACGGTGGCGAACTCAGCCGATCCGCTCGGACTTCCCGGACGGGCGGATCGCGAACCCGCCCGCTCCGTCGGGGGGGGGTAGAGGTTCGAATCCTCTTCCGGGCACCACTGACCATCGGCGATTGCGCTCGAACACGTCGTCGCGGCTCGCCGATCGTGTGGTCGAGAGGTCTCTCTCGCGGAGCTGTGTCTCGTAGTGCCGGCGGAGGATGTTGCCCCATCTCGTCGAACCCGTCCGGCCACAGCTCGATCGTCGAGATCACCTGTTCCGGATTGGCACGGCTTTTCCACCGCCGTGCGGTTTGCCGGGAGAGGAATCGGGTACACGGGTCACGAACGCGGAGGGACCGTCGGCTGCTGGCCGATCGAGGGACAGAGTGACAGGAGGGGTCATGGACCTCGACACGCAGGAATGGATGATCATCGTCGGTGGCGCTGCGCTCGTCGCAGCGCTCATCGTGCTCGCGATCGCGCTCGCGATGCGCCGGCGTTCCGCGCACCGGCGCCGGAGCGACGCGCTCCGAGGCCGCTTCGGCGAGGAGTACGACGCGACCGTCGGTCGGCTCGGAACCAAGGAGGGCGAGGCCGAACTCGACGACCGCACGAGTCACTTCCGAGACATGGAGCTGGAGCGGGTGTCGCCTGGGAGCCGCGACGAGTCCACGGAACGCTGGAAGGAGGCGCAGTACCGGTTCCTCGAGGACCCGGCATACTCCGTCCGCGAGGCCGAGCACCTGATCTCGGGGCTGATGCGCGAGCGTGGCTTCCCCGACGGCGGGTTCGACGAGCGGGCTCGTGCGCTGTCGATGGCTCATCCGGAGCTCGCCGATCCCTACCGAGAGGCGTACGCGACGTTCCGTTCGACCGAGGACGGCAACGGAACGGTCGCGGAGATGTTCGACGCGATGCTGCGGTACCGGGGCCTGTTCGAGGCCCTCCTCGAACGACCCAAGCGCGAGGAGGGGGTCGAGGGTTCGCCGCCACCGCGCAGCGCGTCCGCGCCCGAGACCGCGCGGAGCGGCACCGGTCGCGGAGACGAGCTCGCAGCGAAATGACGTCTCGGCCAGCGCCCGTCGCGGGCGCGACTCTCCGACACCACCGGGAGGCGGCCGATCGATCGAACTCCGGGTGCCCGCCGGGCGACGCGGCGATGGAGCATCTTGAAGATCAGCAACCGCGACTCCTGGCGCAGCTCCACGAGCTGAAGGACTTGGCCCGCGAAGACGAGCTGACGTTCGTTGCGGCGGGTGTGGCGTTCTACACGTTCCTTGCGCTGGTGCCCACGCTCGTCGCGGGAGCAGCGATCTACGGGCTGGTTGCCGATCCGAGCGCGATCTCCCGCCAGGTCGACGGATTCGCGGGTGCGCTGCCCGCGTCGACCCGGACCTTCCTCACCGCGCAGCTGAAGACCACGAGCGATGGGAACGGAGCTGGCGTCAGCTTCGCTGCCGGGCTCGGGCTCGTCTTCGCGCTCTGGAGCGCGTCGTCGGGTACCGCCGCGCTGTTGCGGGGCCTCGCGGTCGTCAACGGCGCGAGCAACGCGCGGAGCTACACGAGGCGTCGAGGTCTCGCGGTGGTCGTGACGCTCGGCGCGGTCGGGGTCGTGCTGGTCACGGTGGGGATCGTCACGGCCGTGCCGTCGTTGCTGGCCGAGTGGGGTGCCTTCCCGAACGGTCTCCGGATCGTGATCGACGTGTTGCGGTGGCCGGTCCTCGCGCTGTTGCTCGCGGTCGCTGTCCGTGGCTTGTTCCACATCTCGGCCGGCTACCCATCTCTGGGGTTCGTCACCCCGGGCCCGGTCGTCGCGTCGCTGCTCTGGCTCGCCGCGTCGGGCCTCTTCTCGCTGTACACCGCCAACTTCTCGAACCTCACACGGACCTACGGCGCGCTCACGTCGATCATCGTGGTGCTGCTCTGGCTCTACCTCGGCGGCCTCTCCGTTCTCATCGGCGCCGAGGTCGACGCGGTCTTCGCCGGCGACGGAAAGCAGCACGAGTGACCCGGAGCCATGTCGGACCCCGATCGGGCGCGGCGGTAGGGACGGCAGGCGCATGAGGATGTCGGCGCTCAGGGAGCGCCTCGGGGGGAGCCTCTTCTTCATCCCGATGACTTTTGTGATCGGGGCGATCGTGCTCGCGCAGCTCGGCATCGCGCTCGACAGCACCATCAGCGATGGCGCGACGAAGCTCCCGCTCGGTTTTACCTCGACGGTCGAGAGTGCGCGAGCCGTATTGAGCACCATCGCCGGCGCGACGATCACGGTCGCCGGCATCGCATTCTCGGTGGCGCTGCTGATCGTGCAGCAGGCGTCGAGCCAGTACTCGCCGCGGGTCGTGACCGGACTGTTCCGCGATCGGTTCAACAAGCGGGTGATGGGGCTCGTCGTCGGCACGTTCACCTACTGCCTGGTGGTGCTCCGCTCGGTCCGGTCGCCGCTCGAGCAGCAGGGCGATCCGGTGATCCCGAACGTGTCGGTGGCGTTCGGCGTGCTCCTCGGGATCGGCGCGATGCTGGCGATCGTTGCGTTCATCAACCACAACGCGCACTCGATGGGCATCAGCGAGATCCTCGACGTCGTCACCCGCGACGCGGTCGCCGCGTGCGACGATCACTGGTCGGCGAACCTCTTCGAGCCGTCGCCCATCCAGGATCCCGACGTCGTTCCCTCCGGTCCGGGACTCGCGGTCCGGTTCGATCGTGACGGCTGGGTGCAGTTCCTCGATCCCGACGCGCTGCTCGAGGTGATCCCCGAAGGGGGGACGCTGCGGCTCGATACCGCCGTCGGCCACTACGCGATCGGCGGTGCGCCGCTGTGCACGGTCTGGCCGGAACCACCCGAGCCCCACGACGTAGCGCGCCGAGCCCGGGCCGCCGTCCACGTCGGCACGACGCGCTCGCTCCGCCAGGACGCGACCTACGGGGTCCGCCAGCTCGCCGATGTCGCGTTGAAGGCGCTGTCGCCCGGGGTCAACGACCCGACGACCGCCCAAGACGCCATCTTCCACATCGCTGCCGTCCTGCGGCCGCTTCTCGAACGGGAATCACCCGCACGGGACCTGTGCCAGGAGAACCGCAGGATGGTGCTCGCCCACGCCGACGGTGCCGAGGAGCTGATCGTGCTCGCGTACGACGAGATCCGACTCGCGGCCGCCGAGCTCCCCACCGTGTGCATCTACCTCCTCGAGAGCATCAGCCTCCTCGA
Organism: Acidimicrobiia bacterium; assembly: GCA_038222385.1. Taxonomy (GTDB): domain Bacteria; phylum Actinomycetota; class Acidimicrobiia; order IMCC26256; family JANYLB01; genus JANYLB01. The sequence continues at coordinate 8,716 of JBBRHS010000046.1, read as the reverse complement.
ACGATCGCTCGAGGTGCCGCGGCGGCCGGAAGCCGTCATGGCGCTGCGCGCCCAAGCCGACCTCGTGATGGAGGCATGCGCGCACACCGACCTCGACCCTCACGACATCGCCCGGGTCCGCGACGTCCACACGAAGCACTTCGCGCGATGACCGGGGAACCACCGTTGAACGTCAGCCTCGTCGCCGACCTCCACACCCTTGCCGTGGAGCTGTTCAACATCGAGCTGGTCGGGATCAACGGTCGGACCGCCAAGAAGGTGCTGTTCACCCTCGCGCTCGTGGCCATCGTGTACTCGATCCGGTGGCTCGCCCTGCGGACCGTGCGCGCCGCGACCGAGACGCGGCCCGATCGCGCCGGCTTCTGGTCCCGTCAGGGCATCCAGTTGGTGGCCTTCGCAGTGATCGTGATCGGTGTGGTCTCGATCTGGGTCGGCCCCGGCACCGACATCACGACCGGGCTCGGGCTCATCAGCGCCGGCCTGGCCTTCGCGCTCCAGAAGCTGATCACCGCGTTCGCCGGGTACTTCGTGATCCTGCGGGGTGACACCTTCAACGTCGGTGATCGGATCACCCTCGGCGGTGTGCGCGGCGACGTGATCCGCCTGGGCTTCGTGAAGACCACCATCATGGAGATGGGCCAGCCGCCGTCCGTTGCCGAGTCGGATCCGGCGGTCTGGGTGAACGCCCGGCAGTACACGGGCCGGCTCGTCACGGTGTCGAACGGCAAGATCTTCGACGAGCCGGTGTTCAACTACACGCGCGACTTCCCGTACCTCTGGGAGGAGATCGTGCTGCCCATCACCTACAAGTCCGATCGGAACGAGGTCGAGCGCATCCTCATAGCCGCAGCGGAACAGCACGCCGCGCCCGAAGTGAAGCCGAGCGCGGAGGCGCTCGTGCAGATGCGGATCAGGTACGCGCTCCGCTCCACCGACCTCCAACCGAAGGTCTACGTGCGCATCACCGACAACTGGCTGGAGCTCGCGTTGAGGTTCGTCGTGCCCGCTCGCGGTGTGCGAGACATCAAGGACGTGATGAACCGCGACATCCTCGACGGCCTCGACGCCGCCGGCATCGGCATCGCCTCGGCGACCTACGAGATCGTCGGGTTCCCCGCGATCGAGCTCAGGTCGAACGGGAACGCGGACGCGCGGCCGGCCGATCGGCCCGATGGTCCCGTACTCGATGCATGAACTGCCGGTCGCAGCGCACCGTCGAGGTGTGTTGTAGGCCGTCACCTCGGTCGAGTCGCGCCGACGAGCGATCTTCGGCTGGGAGTGGATGCGCGCATGGCGTTCTGTCGCGTGCCATACCGTGACCGAACGTCGGAGAGGTCGAAGATGGTGTTTCTCACTGCCTCGGGCGGGGAAGAAGGAGGTATGGATCCAAATGGTGACCCTGTCCGAGACGACGCCGGGGAAGAACGCATGCCGAGCGAGCGTGTCGAGGAGCCCGATGTCGTCGTTCCCACCGAGACGGTGTACCTCGACCTCGACGGCGACGGCGTACCCGACGCCGTGCGGACTACCAGCACGATCGGGTTCGATGTCTCCGGCGACGGTGTCGTGGATGTCGTGGAGGTCACCGAGGAGCTCGCCTCGGGTATCGGCGTCGACGGCACGGCGGCGGCGATCCAGCTGACCGACACATTCGAGGCCGACTTCGAGCACGACGGTACGGTCGAGCAGTTCGAATCGGTGACGATCGATATCGAATCGGACGCTGCCCGCGACTGAGGCGCCGTCAAGCGGACCGCTGAGCTGCGCGCCACGGCTTTGGCGACCGCGCACGAGTCTGGCTTCGGCGGCCTCGAGCGGCGCGCCTCCTGGGGTCAGACGTCTGGTAGGTCCGACGGATAGGTGACGTCGATCTCCGCGATCGTCTTGGTGAAGTCGGAGGAGTTGTTCGTGACGAATCGATCAGCGCCGGCGGAGACCGCCGTCGCAAGGTGTACTGCGTCGGCGGCGCGGAGCGCGTAGGACGCTCCCAGGGCGGCGGCGAGCTCAGCAGTGGCTTCGTCAGTCGGTCGCAGATCGAGGCGTGAGAGCAGGGCGGCGAGGGCCTCGAGCTCCGTCTCGGCAGCCTCCCGCATCGGCTTGGTGAGCAGTTCCGGGATCAGGAGCACCGATCCGGTCCCGGCAACCGAGCCGGTGGTTGCCGTTGGCGCGAGCGGGAACAGCTTTCGAACTCGCCGACCGAGCGCGTGATCCGGAACCGCCGCATAGATCAGCGCGTCCGCGTCGAAGGCGTCCATCAGTCGTTCGCGGGTCAGCGCGCCGAGCGCGCGGCGGAGACCTCTGCGACGAGTACCGCGGCGCGCTCCGCCGACAGCGTCGGGGCGTCGTCGAGTCGACCGGCGCGGGCTCGTTGCAGGAGGTCGCGGAGTCGTTCTGCCTCGGCGAGCGCCCGATCGGCACGTCGCACTCGCAGCGTGTCAGGCCGGACGACGATCGCCACAGGTTCACCGTGGCGCGTGATGGTCACTTCCTCGCCTGCGAGTACGCGGTCGAGGATCTCGGGGAGCGCGGCTCTCGCCTGACTGGCCGACATCGTCGTCACGGCCATGATCGTACAGCATCGTACATACCCGTACAACCGTTCGCCGGGCTCTCGTACGTCGCGCGTATCGGGTCGATGGCCCGGCGGCGTTCCGTTGGCGCGCGGGCCGGGGACTCACGCGGTCAGTTGCTCGGTCTCTCGGCGAACTCGCGGTAGGCATCCCACGCACGTGGGGCCCAGACGCTGGCGGGTCCGCCGCCCATGAGGAGCGCGACGCTGAGGATCTCGGACACCTCGGCGTCGGTTGCTCCCTTCCGGGCGGCGGCGCGGGCGTGATAGGCGATGCAGCCGTCGCATTCCTTGATGACGGCGATCGCGAGCGCGACGAGCTCCTTGGTGTGTCCTGGGACGTCACCGTCGGCCATGGCTGCCTGGTGGAGCGCGCCGAAGCCTTTCCAAGCGTCGGGTTGCATGCGCCGGAGTGCCCTGGTCGGACCCTTCAGGTCTTCGATGACTTCGGTGGAACCCGACATGGTGGTCTCCTCTCCGTGCTCGCTCATGCTCGAGAGACGCTCTCGGAGACGCTGGCGCCGAGCGACGTGAGAGCGGCGGTGAGCCGGTCGGCTGCGTTGGCGGCGAGCGAGGCGAAGGCCGCGTCGGGCATCAGCTCTCGCGGATCGATCACCGAGATGCGGGTGCCGGTGGCTGTGGCCTCGAGCACGACGTTGCAGGGCAGGACCAGCGCGACCGCCGGGTCGATCTCCAGCGCCTGGTGCGCGAACTGCGGGTTGCATGCACCGAGGATCTTCAACGGTGACCGCTCCACGCCGAGCTTCGCCTGGAGCGTGGCCGCGACATCGATCTCGGTGAGCACCCCGAAGCCTTGTTCCGCGAGCGCGGTACGCACGCTGTTCTCGGCTTGGTCGATCGGTTCGTTGATGGTCGTTTCGATGCTACGCATGCGAGTCACCTGCCTGCGGGCGTGAGGCCGCGGACTCCCTCACTCGATGGTTGATACCCCTAGGGGTAGAAGATACGGTATCACAGATACCCCCAGGGGTACCGGATCTCGAGTTCGGCCGCCGTGACACGGGGCGCACGCGCCGCGAGCTCCGGTCGGGTCATTTGGACCCGAGCGATGTCGTCGAGCGCGGTCAGCCCCGGAGGATCCGCCGGCGACGTCGAGTGATGAGGGTGAAGCCGATCCCACCGAGCAGGGCCAGTCCACCGAAGATCGTCATCGGGATCAACGTCGCGCCGGTGAACGCGAGACCCGACGAGGAACCCGTTCCCGATCGCGCCGCGGACGTGGGATCGACCGCCCCGGTGCTCGGCGGCAGCGTGGTCGATCCGCCGGCGGCCGTCGTCGTCGTGGTCGGTCCCGACGTCGTGGTCGTGGACCCGCCCGTCACCTCGAGCTCGAGCGGGAGGCTCGTGCGCGCCAGGACGAGGCCCCCACTGAGCCACGACGCCGAGAACGTGTACGTCGCCGACGCCACCACCACCGTCGGGGTTCCGCTGATCGCACCCGTGTTCGGATCGAGGGTGAGACCCGCCGGGAGCGCGGGCGTCACCGTCCACGACGCGTCGGAGCCCGTCACCTGGGTGCTCGCGCCGTACGTCGCACTCAGCTCCGCCGAGTACGGGGCACTGACCGCACCGTCCGTCAACGAAGCCGGCGGGAGCGTCGGTGCGACGAGGCCGGCAAAGCCCGTCGCCAGGGAGAACCCGGCTCCCCCGCCGCCCGGGAAACGTCTGCGAGCCACCACCGCAACCGCCGGCAAGACCGCCACCGCCACCGCCACCGTTGGCGCCCGCACCCGCGCCACCCGCGCCCCCGTCGCCGACATCGACGAAGCCGGAACCAGACGACCCGTTCGGAATTCCCCCGAGCCACCGCAAACGATGTCCGGGGCACCCTCCCCGCCACCGGGTCCGCCGCCGTCACCGCCCACGTCGGCGCTGCCGACACAGGCGTCACCACCGTCCTGGCCGTTGAGGGGCCGCCGCCCCCGCCCCCGGCACCCACCGCGCCGACGAAGAAATAGAGGAGGCTGGACGCCGCGTCCACGTCGATCACCCACGAAACGCCTCCGCCTCCGCCTCCGGGGTCGGTGTCGCTGCCCCCGGAGCCACCGGAGCCGAGCACGCCGCCCGCGCCGCTCCCGCCGTACCGCCGGAGTCGCCGTCCTCGCCCGCCGTGCCCGCACCACCGAGGAGCGCATCGCGGACTGATCCGGCCCCGGTGTGGTCCACTCGCCGTTCAGTGCCCGGTCCACCCCGGCTCGCGTCCGGATCGTCGCACCTGCTTGACTGAGCGACCGGGTCACACGATCTCGAGGAAGAGGCGAACCGGTGGACATCGACGGGAAGAAGGCGGTGATCGTCGGCGGGGCGTCGGGGATGGCCCGTGCATCCGCCGAGCTGCTGCACGAACGCGGCGCATCGATCGCGATCCTCGACCTCCCGACGTCGGCCGGCGCCGACGTCGCGGCGGGGCTCGGCGGCACGTTCCACCCGGTCGACGTCACCGACGAGGTGAGCGTCGAGCGGGCGCTCGCCGACGCGGTCGGTGCACTCGGCGAGCTCCACATCGCGGTGAACACGGCCGGCGGCGGCACCGCGATCCGCACGCTCACCAAGAACGGCCCCCACCCGCTCGACGAGTTCCGGCGGGTCGTCGAGCTGAACCTGATCGCGACGTTCAACCTCAACCGCCTGCAGGCGCACCACATGTCGACCAACGAGCCCGAAGAAGGTGAACGCGGCGTGATCATCGACACCGCGTCGATCGCCGCGTTCGAGGGCCAGATCGGCCAGGTCGCCTACACCGCAGCCAAGGCCGGCATCGTCGGCATGACGTTCACGATGGCGCGCGACCTGGGCAGCCTCGGCATCCGGGTGATGACCATCGCGCCGAGCCTGTTCAGCACCGGCCTCACCGACGGTATCCCCGACGAGTTCGCCGAGGTGCTCACCAAGGATGCCGCGTTCCCGAAGCGGATGGGCCGGCCCGAGGAGTACGGCCGCCTCGCAGTCGCGATCGTCGAGAACCCGATGCTCAACGGGTCCACGATCCGGCTCGATGCCGGTCAGCGCTTCGCGCCGAAGTAGGTCCCGCCGCGCGCGTTGATCCGCCGCGCGTTCGGCGAGCCGGGCGTTCGGTGTCGGGTTGTCGACCGGGCTCCTCGATGGTCGTCGTCGGGATCCTCATCATCCCGACCCTCGCCACCCACTGGACGCTCGGTCACATCGACTGGAGCGTCGCCGCCGGAATCACCCCCGGCGCGTGCCGACAGAGACTCGTGCGGGCCACTAGGTTCCCTGACGCGAACGTCAGGTACGGAGGAGGGGCATGGCGGTCACGGGTATGGCGAATCTGGCGGTGAAGGTGGCGGATCTCGACGCGGCGTGTGCGTTCTATGAGCGATCCGGCGCCGAGGTTCGTGATCGCATGCACTGGAACAACGGCGAACGTGCCGATGTGTTCCTCGGCCCGGTGATGATCACGCTCTTCACCAACGCCATCTATGAAGACTCAGTCGAGCTCCCCGCTGAGGGCTTCCTGCATCCGGCGCTGTTCACCGACGACCTCGACCGGGAGCTCGAAGGACACCAGGTCGTGTGGGGACCGGCGGTCGTCGAAGGCCGATTCGGGACGCGGCGCATCGCGTTCGTGGAAGCACCGGGAGCGATGCGGCTCGAGTTCATGGAACAGATCGAGCCGCCCCCGGCGCCAAGTCCCGAAGGTGCGCCGGCGTGAAGGTGACTCGGTTCCACCACGTGTCGGTGAACAGCAACGGCACGGAGCTGGAGGAGTTGCGCGCGTTCTACCGCGACGTGCTCGGCCTCGGAGATCGGCCCCGGCCCGAGATCCCGGGCGTGTCCGGACACTGGCATGTCGTCGGAGACCAGGAGCTTCACCTCGTTGACGCGCCGTCGGCCGGAACTGGCATCGATCCGACCGGCAACCACTACTGCGTCGCGGTCGACGACCTCGACGCGGCGATCACCGAGCTCGAGGACCGGAACATCGCCTACCGGCGTGCGGTGCAGGGCGAGAGCACGGTTCAGATCTGGATCACCGATCCGGCCGGGAACACCATCGAACTGCAACAAGAGACAACGAGTCGATGACGTTCACGCCCTACGACCGACCGGTCCGAGCCGCGTTCATCGGACTCGGCCGCATCTACGACCTCAACGTCCGTGCGTACATCGACAATCCCGACGTCGAGGTCGTCGCACTCGTGGATCCCAGCGAACAGCGTCGCACCCAGCGGGCCCGCGATTGGCCGACTGCCCAGACGTTCGAGTCCGCGGCGCAGCTCGCCGCCAGCGGCTTGAAGGTCGACGCGGTCGAGGTCCTGTTGCCCACACCGATGCACACCGAGGGTGTCGTGGAGCTGCTCGGATACGGCTGGCACGTCAACCTCCAGAAGCCCATGTGCAACGACCTCGACGACGCACAGTCCATGCTCGACGCCGCCCAGGCCAACGACCGGTTGCTTCGGGTGATGGAGAACTACGTGTTCTACGAACCGCTGCTCGCGCTCAAGCGGATAGTGGAATCCGGTGAGATCGGTCCGGTGAGCGGATACCACATGAAGATGGTCGCGAGCGGAAGTGGCGGCTGGGACGTACCGATGAGCAGCTGGGAGTGGCAGTTCCAGCAGATGCAGCGAGGCCGCGGGATCCTCGTGTTCGACGACGGTTGGCACAAGCTCGGCACGGCGATCTGGCTGTTCGGTCCGGTGCGGGAGGTGCGGGCGTGGGTCGGCGCGACCGAGGTGGTACCCGAGGTCGCGGTCGATGCTCCGACCACGATCATGTGGGAGCACGAGTCGGGTGTGCGTGGTGTCTGGGACATCACGCTGGCGCCGGATCTGTACCTGCGGTCCGATTACTACACGAACGACGAGCGGTGGGAGGTCACCGGCCGCGAGGGCTACGCCCGGGTCAACCGCTGTACCGGCCGAGGGATCCAGCAGCCGAGCCTCGAGGTGTACGCCAACGGTGAGATGCGCGGATACCACGCGCTCGACGACGACTGGGCCAGCAGCTTCCGCGACTCCGGCCGCCATTGGCTCCGCTGGCTGCACACCGGTGAAGGTCCGATGCTCTGGAGCGCCGCTGATGCAGTCGAGGTGCTGCGCTTCGCCCTCGCGATCTACGCGAGCAGCGCGGCAGGCGGTTCGGGCATCGACCCATCGCTCGTCGAGTAGCAAGTGTGAGCATTTGCAGCGGGCGGCCCCCGCGGTCGGCGTTGCGGTCGAGTCGCACGCGAGCGCAGCGCGGGGCCCCGACGGCCAGGGGGTCCCGAGTCCGGAATGTGCGAGCATCTCCCGATGGCTGATCTCCCGAACGTCGTGATGTTGGTGACCGACAACCAGTCGGCCGACTCGCTCGGCTGCTACGGCAATCTCGAGCACGAGACGCCACGGATCGACCGTCTCGCTCGCGAAGGCGTGCGATTCCTGCGGGCCTTCTGCACCAACGGGCTGTGCTCACCGACACGCGCGTCGATCCTCACCGGGCTCATGCCCTCCCAGCACGGAGTGCACATCGCGAGGCCCGACGATGACGTGCTGCCGAAGCCCGATGACTACGACGTCACCCGTGAGTTCGCAACGCTGCCCTACGTCCTGCGTCGGAACGGCTACATCACGGCAATGGTGGGGAAGTGGCATCTCGGAAACTTCCGCCAGGTCGGTCATGGCTTCGATCGCTGGGTCGCTTTCACGAAAGGACACACCACCGACTTCTACGACAACGAGGTGTTCGCCGACGGTCAGCTGGAACGAGTCACCGGGCAGCACATCGTCGAGCACTTCAGCGACCGTGCGATCGAGTTCATCTCGACCAGGGACCGTTCACGACCGTTCTTCTTGCAGGTCAACTACGACGGACCGTACGTCCTGCCGCCCACCGGGGTGGGCGCCGACCCTCGGAATCCGTTCTATGAGCGGTTTGCGGGCCGGACGTTCCGTCCATTCCCGCCCGTCGACGACCGACTCATCCGTTCCCTCGCCGCACCGTTCGACTTCGAGCTCGATCCGGCGGAGGAGTACACGTTCGCGAGCGCGTTCAACAACGTGTGGTGGACGGTGCGCATGCACAACGACCAGGCGACCCGCGCCAACATCGCCGCGCAGAACGCGCTCGTCGACGATGCGATCGGCCGTGTCGTCGATGCACTCGACAGCGAAGGACTCG
>JBBRHS010000045.1:0-13235 GCA_038222385.1 Acidimicrobiia bacterium | reverse complement strand
CGATCAGGGCGGCGAACGACTCTTCGAAACACTCGAGCAGGATGTCGGGTTCGGTGACCGCCGCAGGATCCAGGTTCAGGCCCATGTGCAGGTCGCCGCAGTACGAGAGCATCGTGACGTTGAGCGCGCAGCCGGCCCGAGGACCCATCGGGTAGTTGGCGAGGATGCGCGCGCCGCCGACGAAGAGATCGACGGGGCTGCCCCGGAGGTTCGAGGTCGCGAAGTCGATGGTCCGGGCCTGACTGCGCGTTGCGGTCACGAGCATCGCGGTCGGGAGGAACGCGAGGACCTCGGCGAGGGAGTCGGCCGCGGCAAGTGCGGGCTCGTCGCGCACACCGGCGAGCCGTTCGTGCACGACGGTGAAGCGCGCCGCTGGATCGTCGGGCCCGACCGGCACCATCACCCGCGATGGTGCGAACCGGTTCGCCGCGGCGTCGGCGTGCTCCCGGGTGCTCACCGGCATTGCCATCCGGAGCTCACCCACTGGAAGCTCGAGGCGCTCGTGGTACAGGCCGAGCGCGCCGGCGACGCCGGCCACGTAGCCGTCGTTGAGGCTCCCTCCGAGCGCCTTGGCGGCGCGATGGGTCTCGTCGAGCGACACCGAGAACACCTCGAATCGGCGCCCGAGCGAACGGGCGGCGAGGAGCGGCGAACGCGCCCCCTGGGTCACGAGGACCTGACGCCGCAGCGATCTCGCGAGCCGGTAGGTGTCGCCGGCGCGCCTCGGAACCGACGTCGGGTGGGCGACGATTCCCGCCACCGTGCCCAGACCCTGACCGATGAGCTCCCGGTCGCGGGCAACCGCGAAGCCGAGCGCGTCGGTCACGATTCCCAGCGTCGACGGACGCTGATCGGTGGGTGACGGCGCATCGGCGCTCGCGATGTCGGCGGGCAGGACGGGTTCGGTCGGGTCGGGTTCGAAGTCGACGAGACTGAGTGAGAGCTTCAAGCCCCCCACGCCGTCGGTGATCGTGTGGTGCATGCGTTGGAGGAGCGCGGTGCGCCCGCCTTCGAGGCCCTCCACGAGCGTGAACTCCCAGAGTGGCCTCGAGCGGTCGAGCGGCGCCGACGACAGCAGGGCGGCGAGGTCGAGCAGCTCGCGCATCCCGCCCGGGGGTGGAACCGACACCCTCCGCAGGTGGTACTCGAGGTCGAGCGTGGGATCGGTCTGCCACTGCGGCGGCGCGAGTCGAAACGGTGCGCTCACGACCCGCTGACCGAGCCGGGGGATGTCGACGACCGCGCGCTGCACCTTGGCCCGCACCCGGTGTTCGTCGGGTGCCCGATCGAGCACCGTGATGTTGGTGAAGTCGGAGCGCAGCGCGGGGTCCTTCTCGACCGTCCACATCACGGCCTCGGCCTGTGACATGCGCGACTGATCGGCCCTCGAACCCACATCCCGATGGGTCACTTCGCTGCGCCGCCTCGATCGCTCACCGGTGACTGCCCCGCGCGTGTGCGTCCGGCGGCTCCGCTACGTTCACGGCTTCAGGCTAGCGAGAGTCCTAGCGGGGGAGCTTGGTGCGCTTGAACTCGTTGAGGCGTGTCCACTGGAGCAGGTCGAGCGAGCGTTCGAGGTCGTCGACCCGACCCCGCTCCATGTATCGGATGAAGACCGCCTGATCCCCCTCCACGAACGTCGGCACACCGAACACGTCGTGGTCCCGGACCATCTCCTGGTGCTCGGTGGCGAGCGTCGCGAGCGGTCCACCGCTCAACGCGACCTCCGCGACTGCGTCGGCGTCGAGACCGACGGACGCGACGGCTTCGCGGACGACGTCTTCTTGGCCCAATTGCTTGCCGTGATCGTGGCGGGCGGCGAACAGTGCGAGATGTGCATCGAGGAAGTGATCGGGAAACGCGTCGCGCACGGCGATGCCGTAGAGCAGAGCGGTCGTCCCGGTGCCCCACTCCGCGCGTGGGCGCTCCCACATCGGGGTCTCGCCCTCGGGCACATGCACCTGGTCGAGCGAGAAGGGGACGAAGCGGATGTCGAGGTCGGAACCGGCGCGGAGCCCGTTCACGGCGGCCTCGTGGCCGTTGCGGGCAAAGGGGCAGCGGTAGTCGAACGTGACCGCGATCTGTCGGGGCATGGAGGCTCCTGGTCGAGTGATGGTCGTGGGAACACCGCAACGGTCGCGACCATTCCGGGTCAGTCGAAGCGCAACGCCCGGCGCAGAACCTGCCCGAGCACCAGCCCGAGGGCCGCGCCGGCGATCACGTCGGATGCGTGGTGCATCCGCACGTAGACGCGGCTCCCGGCCACGAGGCCGGCGAGGGCGAACCAGGCCGTGCGGTTGCGGGAGCTGGTCGACAGGAGCGTCGCGGCGGTGAAGGCCGCGGTGGCGTGCCCCGACGGGAACGAACTCGTGATCGGGCGTCGCATGCCGTAGGGGAGCGGTCCCTCAGGTGGGTGGAAGGGATGGCTCGGGGGCCGTACCCGTCGGAACGCACTCTTGATCAGGCCGTTGGTGAGCGCCGATTCGATGCCCATCGCGGCGCCGAGGCGCACGGCCAGGCCCGGGGTGCCCCGGCGCAGACTCTCGACTGCGCCGAGCGCGATCCAGAGGGCCGAATGATCCGCTGCGGTCGACAGGCTGTAGAAGAGCCGGTCGAGCGCGGGGTTGTGGATCCCCTCGCACCACTCGGCCACCGCCCGGTCGAACTCGTCGACCGAGTCCCACCGCGCGTGCGGCGGATCAGCCGGCGCCACCGGGAGCAGCGGAATCGTGCCAGCCGCCTGCCCGACCTCAGGAGGTTCAGCGGCGTCCGGGCCTCCGCCTGCGCTCACGTCTTGATGGTTCGCTTCGGCTGCGGCCCTCGATCGCTCACCGGTTTCGGCCCCGTCGGGGACGTCCGGGCCTCCGCCTGCGCTCACGCGGTGACGAGGGGGAGGGGGGTGGCGATGACGGTGCCGGGGCCGCGGAGCTCGGCGGCGAGGGCGGGGTCCCCCCCGTAGGCGGGGCAGTACGGCTTGAACGTGCAGTAGGAGCACAGCGCAGAGCGGTTCGGGCGGAAGTCGTCGTTCGTGCAGGCGCGGACGATGGCCTTGTAGATCGCCTCCGCCTTCCGGGTCACCCCGGTGATCGACTGCTCGGAGGGCTCGGCGATGATCGCCTCGGGGGTGGAGAGGTACAGGAGCTGCACCCGCTTGGGTCGGCGTCCGAAGTTCTGCTCGCAGAGCAGGGCATAGATCTGCACGCCGACGAGCCGGGCCCGCTCGTGCTGTTCCCGCGGCGCGGCTCCGGTCTTGTAGTCGGTGACGATCAACTCACCGTCGGCGTCGAGCTCGAGCCGGTCGATGATCCCGCGGATCTTGAACCGCTCGCCGATGCGCGCCTCGAGCTTGATCTCGAGCCCGATCGCCCTGACCGACCGGGGATCTTCCAGCTCGAAGTAGCGCTGCACCAGCACCGTGGCTTCCTCGCGGAACGCGGCCCACTGGTCGGCGTCGAGGCCGAGGCCCGCGAACTCGGGGTGGTCGCGCAGCTCGGAGGCGGCGTCGTCGAGATCGAGCAGGGCGGCGTCGATCGAGCGTTCGGCCGCGGGCCGATCGTGGAGGCGCTCCAACGCGCGGTGCACGAGGGTGCCGCGACTCGCGGCGACCGACGGCGGCTCCGGGAGGCGGTCGAGGTACGAGAACTTGAACGCGAGCGGACAGCTCGTGAACGACGAGACGGAGCTCGGCGACAACGACATCGGTAGCGCGACACCCATGCTTCGGAGGGTACCCCCGGGGTGGGACAACCTCGGTGTCACTCCAGCCACACCAGCAACAGATTCTGTTTCGGGCGTGAAAACACGCCGCGGCGGCTCCAGAAAACGCGTACGGGATGCCGATGAAGGGTCATCTGCCACCCGATGCCGCGAGGTCGGGTCGTGGGTCGATCCGGATCCCTTCTTCACTCGCGTTCCTGTCGCGCCTGCGCGACCCCTCGACCGGTGTCCCCGATTCCTGGATTCCCGATTGGACGCGATGCGACTGCTGCCCGACCTGTCCGCCGGAGCCGCCCGATGAGTGCGCTCCACTTCGAAGACGGTCCCGTCGACGTGCCGGATGCACTCGACGTGCCGGATGCACTCGTCGGGGACGCGCCGATCGTGAACCCGGGCACCGGCCCGCAGAGTCAGGCCGACTCGGAGGCGTTCGGTCGCTTCCAGGTGGTCGCCGATCGCCTCGCGCTCAGGACCGCCACGGTCGGCGTCTTCGGACTCGACCGGGTGGGATTCGGTTGGTTCGTCGCGGCCGGCTCCGCGTTCGCGACCGTCGTGGGCGTCGATCCCGATGCGGCGCGGATCGACGCGGTCGAAGCGCAGGGCTCGGAGTCGGCGGCGGCCATCGCCGGGCTCCGCGACGCCCGGCTGGGTGACTCGGCGACTGCGCTCGTCGCGGCCGATGTGGTGGTGCTCGCGTTACCCGCGGTCGGCCGAAGCGACGCGATCGTCGCCGACGCGGTCCCGGGTTTGCGAGCGGGCCAGTTGGTGGTCGTGGTCTCCGACGACGCACCTGCGGCCGCGTCGCTGTTCATGGGGCTCGCCCGGGCGGGACTCGTTCCGGGCCGCGACGTCGCCCTGGCCCACGCCACTGCGCGTCCCGGTGACCGGACGTCGGTGGTCGGCGCGGATCCCATCGCGTCGGTGCTCGCCACCCAGTTCCTGCGGGCGCTCGAGCAGTCGGCCGACGGGACCAGCGTCCCCGATCTCGACCTCCTCGAGGTGGAGACCCGCCGTGACACCGCTCCGCCGGTCGAAACCGACACGGCCCGGATCAGTGTGCTGCTCCCGTGCCGCAACGAGGCGACCACGATCGGCGACGTCGTGCGTTCGTTCCACGCTGCGCTGCCGACGGCCGACGTCTACGTCTACGACAACGCGTCGACCGACGCGACCGCCGACCTCGCACGAGAGGCGGGCGCGATCGTCCGTCATGCACCGGTCCCCGGCAAGGGGAACGTCGTCCGCCGGATGTTCGCGGAGATCGACGCCGACGTGTACGTGCTCGCCGACGGCGACGACACCTACGAGGTGGGAGCAGCTCCGCTCCTGATCCGGGAGTTGCGGACCCAGTGCCTCGACATGGTCGTCGGCCGACGGGTCGAACCCCCGGGTGCGGCCCACGCCTATCCACCGGGCCACCGGCTCGGGAACCAGCTGCTCACCGGCATCGTGCAACGACTGTTCGGGTCGACCTGCGAGGACATGCTCTCCGGGTACCGCGTGTTCTCACGCCGCTACGTGAAGTCGTTCCCGGCGTTCTCCGGTGGCTTCGAGACCGAGACGGAGATGACGGTGCACGCCCTCGATCTCGCGATGCCGATCGCCGAGGTCGCGACGGAGTATCGGCAACGTCCGGAGGAGTCGACCAGCAAGCTCCGAACGATTCCCGACGGCATCCGAATCTCCCGGTTCATCCTGCGCCTGTTCAAGGAGTACGAGCCGCTGCGGTTCTTCGGCGTGCTCACCGCGATCTGCGGGCTCCTCGCCGCCGGACTCGCGATCGGCGGTAGCCACCTCCTCTCCGAACGTCTCACCGGTCAACTCGCGATCGCTTCCTGCGGCCTGGGGATCGTGGTCGCGACCGCAGGGGTGATCCTCGACACGGTGAGCCGGAGCCGCCGGGAGATGAAGCGGATCATGTACCTTGCCCAACCGTACGGTCCGCAGGCGCCGCGCCCGCCGACCGGGTCGGCGTCGGTCGGGTCGGCGTCGGTCGAGTCGGCTGGCGCGCACCTGCGTCCCGTCGACGTGATCGCATGAGCGGGACGGCCGCGCCGGACCCGGTGAGGGCACCGAACCCAGGAGGCCGACGCGCAGGGTCCATCGGGCAGCCGCGAACCTCGCAGCAGGGCTCCGGGCGGCAGCCGCTCGACGCGCCGTCGGGCAGCCCGGAGCCAGTCGGTGTCGCGTCGCTATGGCGTGTGGGCGCTGCTGGTGGTCCTGGCCCTGGTGCCGTTCTTCGTCATCGGCGGACCCGGGGCCGGATGGTTGCGCGACCTGGGGATCGTCGACCGCGACGAACGGTTCACGGAGTTGTCGTTCCCCGACCGGTCGGGATTGCCGGCCTCGGTGACGGTCGGAGCGCCGATCTCGTTCGACGTCGAGATCCGCAATCGCGAGGGCGAAGCAACGAGCTACCGGTGGAAGGCTGTCGTCACGACGGGGCCACGCGACGAAGCGTCCGACCTGGAACTGGCGCGGGGCGGCGTTCGGCTGGACGACGGTGAAGCTCGCCGCATTCCTGTCGTCGGGCCCGCGCCCGGGCTGGCCGGCCCGGGGATCGTCCGGGTCTCGTTGGTCGGTCGTGACGAAGCGATCGACTTCCGGCTCGCGATCGTCGCGGTGGCCGACGACCCCACGGCGCCGACGGGGTAGCCGGGGACGCGACCGGGCGATCGTCGCCGTCGTCTCCGACGCGATCTACCCGTACCACAAGGGCGGGAAGGAAGTCCGCTACCACCACATCTGCCCACGCCTCGCGCGCGCCGGGTTCGACGTGCACGTGTTCACGATGCACTGGTGGGGCGGCTCGCGGAAGCGTGAGGAGGGCGGCGTCCAGTACCACGCGGTGTCGCGCAACGTCCCACTGTACGTGGGCGAGCGCCGGTCGATCGTCCAGGCGGTCGTGTTCTCCCTCGGGTGCCTGCGCCTTCTCGTCCACCGGTTCGACGCGATCGAAGCCGACCAGATGCCGTACCTGCCGCTGTTCCCGCTGCGGGTAGTCGCGTCGATCAAGCGGGTGCCGCTCGTGGTCACGTGGCACGAGGTCTGGGGCGCAGAGTACTGGCGGGAGTACCTCGGAGCTGTCGGTCTCGTCGGCGCGGTGCTCGAACGCCTCGCGATGCGTACTCCCGATCTGATCGTCGCCGAGAACGACGAGACGTATCGACGCCTCCTCGCCGCGGGGCTCCCGGCGTCGAAGGTCACCGTGGTACCGAACGGCGTCGACATGAACGTGATCGGGGCCGCGCCGCCCGCGTCGGCCACGTTCGACCTGATCTACGTCGGCCGTCTGCTCCAGCACAAGCGGGTCGCCGACCTGCTCCACGCCGTGGGCCGGCTCGGCCGCGAAGGCGACACGCTCACGTGTGCGATCGTGGGCGTCGGCCCCGAGCGCGGTCGGCTCGAAGCACTCGCCTCAGAGCTGGGTATCGCGTCGCGCGTGCGGTTCTACGGCTCACTCGAGGAGCACTCCGACGTCTACGGGCTGATCAAGTCGTCGGGCGTGTTCGTGCTCCCGTCGGTGCGGGAGGGGTTCGGGCTCGTCGTCGTCGAGGCTCTGGCGTGCGGCGTCCCCGTGATCACCACTGATCACCCCGACAACCAGGCCCGTCTTCTGGTCGAGGACGGCGTGACGGGGTGGTTGTGTCCGCCTTCGGGCGACGGTCTCGCCGATGCGATCCGGGAATCGCGCCGGTCCCCTGCGGATCTGAGCCGTGCCGGACCGACCCTCGACGACTGCGACTGGGACCGCATCGTCGACCGCCTCGCCGGCCTCTACGAGTCGCGGCTGCCGGCCGGCTCCGGGGTGCGGTCGGCATGACCCTCACGAGCACGGATCCGGTGGAAGCGGGCGCCACCACGACCGACCGGCCCGAGGTCGAGCGCCCCGAGGTCGACCGGCCCGAGATCAGTGTCGTGGTCTGCACCTACCGGCGGGCCGAGAAGCTCCCGGCCTGTCTCGACGCACTCGCGCGCCAGACGATCCGACACCGGGCCGAGGTGATCGTCGTCGACGACGGCCCCGACGACGACACCGCGGCGGTCGCGGCCCGGTACGACGTGCGCCTGGTCCGGCACCCGCACAACCGGGGGCTCGCCGCAGCTCGGAACACGGGGATCTCCGCCGCGACCGCGCCGATCGTCGCGTTCACCGACGACGACTGCATCCCGGCCGACAACTGGCTCGAAGCGCTCCTCGAGCCGTACGACGGCGACGGGGTCGTGGCCGTCGGTGGTGGCGTCGAGGCCCTGCGGCGGGAGACGCTCGTCCATCGGTACCTGGCCGACACGAACCGGTTGGCTCCCCTCGAGATCGAGTTGGGCGTCAGCAGCTCGCTGACCTACCGGGCGATGCTGTACCTCCGGCGGAACCTCCGGGGCAACGGCACCCTTCCCGGAATCCGCGCGGTCTACTCGCTCGTCGGCGCCAACATGTCGTTCCGGCGTGACGCGCTCGTCGAGATCGGCATGTTCGACGACCGCATCACGTTCGGTGGGGAAGACGAAGACATCTGCCGGCGGATGCGCAACCACTTCAGCCGGGAGCGCTTCGTCTTCACTTCTCGCGCCGTGATCGCGCACGACTTCGACGGCGAGCTCCGCGACACGCTGCGCCGGAGCTACCAGTACGGCGTCGGGAGCGCGCGCGGCTACCTGAAGAACGACGACCAGGGTCCGACGCTCTTCCCGATCCCGCTGTTGGTCGCGGGGCTGGTGCTGCTCGGAGCTCGTCGACACTGGGCGCTCGGCGCGGCGGTCGCGGTTCCGTTCCTCGTGTTCTCCCACTGGCCGGTGGAGGCCGTCCGGCGGCGACGACTCGAGCTCCTCGCGTTCCCCGCGGTACAGCTCCTCGAGGAGACCGCCCACGACCTGGGCTTCGCGAAGAGCTTCCTACGGCTGCGCCGTGCCTACCGCGACCGGTCACGCGCGCCGGAGACCCGACCGTGACCGCGCCGGCCCTGACCGCGCCGGGTCTCAGCCGCTTCGACGGCGCCGAGATCGGGGTCACGCGCCGCTTCGAGCTGAGGAGCCGAACCGAGCGCCGGCGACTCGAACGCCGCGCCGACCGCCGCCGGCTGGCGACGAACATGCTCCCGACGTTCGCGCTGCTCCTCGCCTTCGACGCTGCGGTGGTCATGAACCGGTTCCTGGTGGCGCGCGTGTTCGCGCTCGCCTTCCTGTTCCTGATCCCCGGCGTGGTGCTCGTCGCACTCAGCCGGACCCGGCCCACGAGCGGGGCCGTGCGGCTCGCGCTCGTGGTCGCGGCGAGTACGGGGTTCCTCATGGTCGTCGCGCTCGCGAACAGTCTCCTGCTCCCGCGCTTCGGGATCGCGCAGCCGTTGGCGCGGGGACCGATGGTGGTGGCGATCAACGAGATCCTGGCCGTGCTGGTGTTCCTCGTCGCCCGGGTTCGCGAGCCGATCGCGTCTGTCCTCGAAGACCGGGTCCCGAGCACCGGTCAGGTGCTCACGTTCTCAGCGCTCGCCTTGCTCCCCCTGGCCGCGGCAGGCGCGGCGGAAGCCGTGAACCATGGCTCGGGCCCGACCCCGATGGTCACGGTGCTCGGGGCGAGCGGGGTGCTCATCGTGGGTCTGCTGTTCGCGTCGGCCCGACTGCCGCACTGGGTCCTGTGCACCGGCCTCTACGCCGTGGCGCTCACGGTCGTCTTCTCGTACTCGCTCAGTGCCGACCGCCTCTTCGGCTGGGACCTCCAGCAGGAGCTGCGCGCGCTCTCCGTCACGATGCGCGCAGGCTCGTGGAGCCCCGCCGCCGTGCAGGGCGATCCCTACCGGGCGATGCTGAGCATCAGCGCACTCCCCGTTGGCCTGGCCAACCTCACCGGTGTCTCCGTCGTCTCCCTGTTGCGGGTCGTGTACCCCATGCTCTTCGCGTTCTTCCCCCTGATGGTGTATTCGGTCGCAACGCGTTGGGTCTCGCGCACTGCGGCATTCGCGGCCGCGGCGTTCGTGGTCGTGCAACTGCCGTTCGCCCAGCAGATGCCGGCCATCACCCGCCAAGAGGTGGCCCTGCTCTTCTTCGGCGTACTCGTCGCAGTCGCGTTCGACGACGAGCTCCCCGTTCGCTACCGGCGTGTCGTGGTGCTCCTCGCCGGGATGGCCTTGGCGGTGACGCACTACTCGACGGCCTACGTCACGTCCCTCGCGCTCGTGGGCGCGTGGCTCGCATTCGGCCTGGTGCAGCTGGTCCGGCGACGTGTCCGTCACCGTCGGGTACTCGCCGGGTGGGTGGTGCTCGGGATTCTCGCGTTCACGATCTTCTGGAACTTCGGCGTGACCCAGTCGAGCAGCAACGTGCTCCGGTTCGCGCAGCAGGCCGCGGAACGCGGGCCCGAGTTCCTCCCGAGCGGCGAGGGCCGATCGCTCGTCGCCAAGTGGCTCGTGGGCAACGCGCCGCAGCGCATCACCGGCGAGGAGTACGCGAAGCGGGTCGACCTGATCTACGGCACCACCGCCCCCTGGTTGAACGCCTACCCGGACGACGTCGTCGACGCGCATCCGGTACGGAACGCTGCCGCCCCGGTCGTGACCGGTCGCCTGCCGGCCGTCGCGGCCGCGAACTCCTTGTTGCTCATCGTCGTGTCGCAGGGACTGGTGGTCGTCACCGCCTTGGGCATCGTCGCGTTCGCGTGGCGGCGACGGCGGGAGTCCTGGACGAGCGCCCGCGAGCTCGCGCTGCTCGGTGTGGTGATCCTCGCCTTCGTGGGGGCGATGCGTGTGAGCGGGGTGGCCGCGGAGGCGTACAACCAGGAGCGCGCGCAGATCCATGCGGCCGCGGTCTTGTCGGTCGGGCTCGCAACCGTGGCTGCGTGGTTCCTGGCCCGTCGGCGGCGGTTGACGTTGGGTGTGATCGCGGGAGCGCTGATGGTCGTCTTCGCGTCGTCGTCGGGGCTTGCCGCCCTCGTCGGTGGAGGCGAGATCCCGGCGAACCTCATGAACAGTGGCGACGCGGCCGAACGCTTCGCCGTCACCGACGCCGAGGTCGCGACGGCCGAGTGGCTCGCCGCGCATCGCGAACCTGACTCGATCGTCTACACGGACCGGTACGGAAAGCTCCGCATCTGGGCGGGTACGGCGATTCCTGACGACTCGATCATCGACGCCCTCACGCCCGCGACTCTCGACGAGGGCGCCTACGTCTACGCCTCCGAAGCCAACGTCGGTGCCGGTCGGGCACGCGGCGCGATCGGTCAGGACTACGCGGTCTACGAGTTCCCGAGCGCGTTCCTCGACGCCACGAAGGCCACCGTCTTCTCGACGGCCTCGACTCGGATCTACCGGTGAGGAGCTCCATGAAGGTCTCGATCGTCGTGATCAGCAAGGACGAGCCCGCACTCGAGGAGACGTTGGACGCGTTCGTCCCGCTCCTCGAGGGGGAGCTCGACGAGGTGGTCGTGGTCGACGCGTCGGCCGGCCGGCTCGACTCCATCCGTGAGCTCCACCCCTGGGTGAAGTGGGTGCCGTTCTCACCCCACCCCGAGGCGGGCGTGACGATTCCTGAGCAGCGCAACGTCGGCGTGGCCGAGGCGATCGGCGAGGTGATCGTGTTCACCGACTGCGGGTGCGTGCCCGAGCCCGGGTGGTTGCCGCGCCTCCTCGCTCCGATCCTCGACGGATCCGAGGTCGTCGCGTGTGGCCGCACGGGCTCGCGTGGGCGCAGCGTCTACGACGGCACGCCCGGCGGCGCGCCCCTCGACGACGTCATCCCGCCGGAGCACGTCGAGGAGTGCCCCACGATCAACATGGCGTTCCGACGCGAGGCCTTCGAACAGATCGGCGGCTTCGACGAGACCTTCCAGTACGGCTCCGACATCGACTTCAGCTGGCGCCTCACTCGGGCGGGGATGCGGATCCGGTACGTACCCGACGCCGTGGTCGTGCACGACTGGGGCGACCACCGACGGCAGAACCGGCGCGCCGTGGCGTACGGGCGGGCCCGGGCCCACCTCTACCGCAAGCATCCGGATCGCATCGTCGGGATGCTCCGAGACGACCCCATCGTCGCCGCGTATCCACTGTTCCTCCTCGGCCTCCCGCTCACCTTGCGGTGGCGCGCCTACCCGTTGCTGCTCGCGGTGCCGCTGTGGCGCAACCGCGGGAAGCAGCCCGTGCGCGTCGTCGTCGACCACCTGTGGTTCGGCGTCGGCGTGCTCAGTGAGCTGGGCGGGGTCGGCTCGAGCCGTGGGAACCGAGCTCGCGGTGCGGTCGCGCGGGTCAAGGCATGAAGGTCCTCGTGTTCCCCCGCGACGAGAATCCCTATCAAGGGTCGCTGTACGGCGCGATGGACGAGCGCGACGTCGAGGTGTACTACCTCGACGGACCGACCTCGTCACAGACCGTGAACCTGCTCGCGCTTCCGTTCCTGCTCCTCTGGTACCGGGCGCGCGGGGTTCGCCTGCTGCACGTGCACTGGGTGCATCCGTTCCTCGTGACCTGGGCGCGGCGCGACGACGTGCGCGGCCTCGTGCAACGCGCGTTCGAGCTGTTCCTCGCGTTCGCGAGTGCGCTCGGGTACCGC
The DNA here is from genome assembly GCA_038222385.1 of Acidimicrobiia bacterium. GTDB lineage: Bacteria > Actinomycetota > Acidimicrobiia > IMCC26256 > JANYLB01 > JANYLB01. The sequence goes on along the minus strand of JBBRHS010000045.1, from coordinate 980 downwards.
ATCGTGTGGACCGCGCACAACGTCGTCCCCCACCTCCCCGTGTTCCGTGACGACGTTGCGGCGCGGCGGACGCTCGTGGCCCGCAGCGACGCGGTGATCGCGCACTCCCGGCACACCGCCGCCGAGGTCGCGGCGTGGGGTGCGCAGCGGGTCGTGGTCATCCCTCAGGGCGCCGACGGGCTGACGGTGACCGTGCAACCCGACCGCGACGCCGCTCGGCGGAAGCTCGGTCTCGACCCCGCCCGACCGACGGTCGTCTTCTTCGGGAACGTACTGCCGTACAAGGGCGTCGACCTGCTCATCGATGCCGCCGCCGAGCTCCCGCCCGCAGTGACGCTCGATGTCGTCGTTGTCGGCCGATGTCGCGACGAGCACCTCCTCGACGATCTCGAGACCCGGGCGCACCGGGCCGGACCGCGCGTGCGGACCCGATTCGACTTCCTGACCGACGTCGAGCTCGCCGGGTACCTCGCCGCGGCCGATCTTGCCGTGTTCCCCTTTCGCACGGTGACCAACAGCAGCTCGGTCGCCACTGCGCTGGGAGCCGGCGTGCCCGTGGTCGTGCCCCGCCTGGCGGTGCTCGACGACCTCCCCGACGGCGCCACCGTGCGCTACGACCCGGGACCCGACGGCCTGATCTCGGCACTCACGGTCGCCGCCGAACTCGACGACGCGACACGGCAGCGGATGCGCGCCGCCGCCTCCCGCTTTGCCGAGACGCGCACATGGGCCGCGGCTGCGGCTGCGACCCGTCGGCTCTATGCCGACGTGCTCCGCGGGAGCGTTCCCGACCCGACGGGTTGTTCGCACCCGTCGCTCGAATCAACGACGCCGATGGCGGTCCGATGAACGCGCTGTTCGTGACGCCGTACCCGCCGAAGCCCGATGGCATCGGCGCGCACACGCAGGAGCTCGTCGGCGCGCGCGGACAGATCGACGACATGCACGTGGACGTGCTGACGTCGAAGCACCCCGGTGCC